>NZ_JBFTSL010000014.1:0-123629 GCF_056400005.1 Arthrobacter sp. 01L42
CGATCCGCTCCACGTCCAGGGCCGGGGCACGCTTCACGGATTCGCGGATCACGTGCGCGGCGAGGTCATCCGGGCGGATCCCGGCGAGGCCGGAACCGAACTTCCCGAACGGCGTCCTCACAGCGTCATAGATAAATGCCTGATTCATGGGTTCTTGTCCGTTTCTGCTTCGTCCATGGCTGCGTCGTCCATGGAATGGAAGACCTGCTGGGCGGTCTTGAACGCGGTGTTGGCGGAGGGGACCCCGCAGTAGATGGCGGTCTGGAGCAGGATTTCCTTGATCTCGTCCCGGCTCAGGCCGTTGGTGATGGCGGCGCGGATGTGCATGGCCAGTTCTTCCCAGTGCCCGTGGGCCACCATGGCGGTCAGGGTGACGGCTGAGCGCATCTGGCGGCTGATCCCGGGCCGGGTCCAGATGCCGCCCCAGGCGATCCTGGTGATCATGTCCTGGAAGTCCTCCGTGAAGGAATCCTTGTTGGCGTTGGCGCGGTCCACGTGCGCGGCGCCGAGGACCTCGCGGCGGACTTTCATGCCGCCGTCGTAGATCTCTTGGCTGGTCGCGCCGGGCTGGACCACACCGTTGCGTTCGGGCCCGAGGAGTTCAGCACTGCCGGCTTCGGAGAGAGTCATGCTCCCGCTCCCTGGGACTCGGTCCAGGTGATGAGGCCCTTGAGCAGCTCGGCGACGTGACCCGGCGCCTCGAACGGCGCCAGGTGTGCCACGCCCTCCAGGCTGACGGCCGTGGCAGTGCCGCCGCCGGAGGTGATGCCCGCGGCGACTTCCCCGGCCATCGACGGCGGGGCGACGTCGTCCAGGGCGCCCGCCACAACCTGGGTGGGAACGCGGATGGTGCCGAGCTGGTCCCGCACGTCGAAGCCGGCCAGGGCCTCGCAGCAGAAGGCGTAGCTGAAGCGGTCGGCGTCCCTGAGGCTGTGCAGGAGCCGGCTGCTGAGCTCCGGCTGGCTCTCCATGAAGCCCGGCGCGAACCAGCGCTGCGCGGAACCCTGGATCATCACCGGGGTGCCCTGCGTGCGCACGGTTTCTGCGCGTTCCAGCCAGCCCTCGGCAGTGCCGAGCTTCGCGCCGGAACACTGCACGGAGAGGCTCTTGAGCCGGTCGCCGTGCTTGATGCCAAGCTGCAGTCCGGTGGCGCCGCCGAGAGATACCCCGGCGTAGTGGAAGCGCGCGCCCGGGGCGATCGAATCGACCAGGCCGATTACGGCATCCGCGAGGTCGGCGACCGTGAAGGTCTCCTCCGCCGCGGGCGAGACGCCGTGCCCCGGCAGGTCCCAGGCGATGACGTCGACGTCGGCGCCCAGCAACGTGCCGGCCTGGCTCCACAGCAGGGAGGATGTTCCGAGCGAGGGTCCGACGATGAGGAGGGGCTTGTCGCCGAGTTCGCGCTGGGGCGACAGCAGGACTGCTTTGACGGTGGGTCTAGCCACGGGAAGCTCCGTTCTGGATTTGGTGGGCGAGGGCGCCGGCCTGGCCGGTGTATTCCGGATACGCCGCGAGGATGCGGCGGGAGACCTCAGCGGCCTGGCCGAGGTAGTTGGCCGGGTTCAAAAGTTCCTCAAGCCGGGCGTCGCTGAGCAGCTCCTGCGGGACAGCGGCGCGGAGCAGTGCCCGGTAGGTGTCCGCCTGCTCCGCAGCCGGGGCCAGGAGCGTTTCGTCCACGACGGCCTGCAGCCGCTGTTTCCCGGTCCGGGCGGCTCCCGGGCCGGCACCGGTCCCGTCCACAACGGTCCCGTCCAAGAGCGGTGCGACGGCGGCGTTGACGGCTTCGGAAAGCAGCAGCGGGCCGCCGAGCTCGAGGTTGCGGCGCATCGCTCCGGGGAAGACCGCCATCCCTTCGGCCAGTTCGCGCAGCTGCACCGCGGCGCCGAGGGCCAGGCGCAGCAGCTGGCGCAGGGCCGCCCATTCGCTGTGCCAGGCGCCGTCGGGGCGTTCGTCGTTGAAATTGGCGGCCGCGAGATGCAGCTGCGCGGCCAGGGCCGGGGCCTGCAGGGCGGCGCTGCGGATCAGCACGGAGAGCACGGGGTTCTGCTTCTGCGGCATGGCCGAGGACACGCCGCGCCCCGCGACGCGCGGTTCCGCGATCTCGGCAACTTCGGGCCGGCTCAGGAACAGGACGTCTGCGGCCATCTTTCCGGCCGCGTCGGTCACCGCCGCCAGCGCGTCGCCGAGCGAGGTCACGGCCAGCCGGTTGCTGTGCCAGGGGGCAGGAACGGGAGCGAGACCCAGGCGGGCGGCCAGCCGGTCGGCGAGGTCAAACGGGGACAGCGTCCCCGCGGCCGGCCCAGCGCCGTCAGTGAGTACAGTGCCGTCAATAAGTACAGTGCCGTCAATAAGTACAGTGCCGGAAGCCAGGGTCCCGGCGGCGCCGCCGGTCTGTACCGGCAGTTCGAGGGCCTCGAGCCGGCCGGCCGCGGCGGCCAGCCCGCTGAACCATTGCGCGGCCCGCAGCCCGAAGGTGTAGGGAAGCGAGTGCTGGGTCAGGCTGCGGGCCACACAAAGCGTGTGCCCGTGGGTTTCGGCGAGGCCGGCGAGGGCGGCCGTTGCCGACCGGAGCTCCGCGAGCAGTTCGCGGATGGCCCCGGCGGCCAGCACCATCAGGGCAGAGTCGAGCACGTCCTGGCTGGTCAGCGAGGTGTGAACGGCGCGGACGGCACCGAGTCCGGCGGTGTCCAGGTTCCTGACCTGCTCCCGGAGGTCGGCGAGCAGCGGGATGACGGGGTTGCCGCCGCCTTGGGCCCGGACGGCGAGGTCCGCGACGTCGTACCGCTGCACGTCCGCGGCGGCGGCCACCACCGCGGCGGAGCCGGCCGGGGCCAGGCCAGCCTCGTCCAGGACCGCCGCCCAGGCGGCCTCGACCTTGAGGATGGCGGCGAGCACCGCACGGTCCCCGGTCAGCGCCGCCACCAACGGCGACGCCGACACGGGACTGAGCAGGCCGACGTCGCCGTCGGTTTCGAAGAAGGTCACTTGGAGGCACCCTCGGCGCTGCTGAAATCCAGGAACACGGTCTCGCCCTCGCCCTGGAGGCGGATGTCCCAGTTCAGTCCGCCGTCGGGATCCCGGCGTGCGATCAGGGTCCGGCGCCGGTCCGGGTCAAGCGAGCTGAGCAGCGGATCCTTGGCCAGGGCTTCCTCGTCTTCCGGCAGGTAGACGCGGGTGAACAGGCGGTTCATCAGGCCCCGGGCGAAGACGGCGACGGCGATGAACGGCGCCGCGCCCTCCTCGGTGGGGCCGGGGTTCACCGTGGTGAAGGTGAAGGCGCCGGTGTTGCCGACAGCGCTGCGGCCGAAGCCGGTGAAGGTGTAGCCGTCCCGGACCAGGGAGCCCGTGCGGTGCGGGACCTTGCCGTCCGCGTCGGCCTGCCAGATCTCCAGGATCGCGTCCGGGATCGGGTGCCCGGCGCCGTCATAGACGGTGCCCTGGAGCCGGATGGAACCCGGGGATCCGGGAGCCAGGAGCTCGCGGTCCTTGGCGAAGGGCAGGGCGTAGCCATAGAACGGCCCCACGGTCTGGCCCGGTGTCGGGGTGAGTTTACCCACGGCGTTGCTATTCATTCTCATCGCCTCCTGCGCCCAATGCCTCGTTTTCGGTCCAGGTCCGCTTGGACCCGGTCAGGACGATGTCCCAGTTGTACGCCAGAGCCCATTCAGGCTTGGTCTGCTCGTGGTTGTAGGTGGCCACGAGCCGGTCGCGGGCATCCTGGTCCACGATCGACTGGTAGATCGGGTCCAGCGGGAACAGCTGGTCACCGGGGAAGTACATCTGGGTGACGATCCGCTGGGTGAACTCCTGCCCGAACAAGGAGAAGTGGATGTGGGCCGGGCGCCAGGCATTGAGGTGGTTCTTCCACGGGTAGGCGCCGGGCTTGATGGTGGTGAAGCTGTAGGAGCCGTCCGCGCCCGTGATGCAGCGGCCGACGCCGGTGAAGTTGGGATCCAGCGGTGCCGGGTGCTGGTCACGCTTGTGGATGTAGCGGCCGGCGGAGTTCGCCTGCCAGATTTCGACAAGCTGGCCGGCGACGGGGCGTCCGTCGCCGTCGAGCACCCGGCCGGAGACCACGATGCGTTCGCCGAGCGGCTCGCCGTTGTGCGCGATGGTCAGGTCCGCTTCCAGCGCGTGCACGTCCATGTGCCCGAACGCCGGCGAGTACAGTTCGATGGTTTCCGGATCCGCGTGGTGCAGATCCTTGGTGGGGTGGCGCAGGACGCTGCTGCGGTACGGCGCGTAGTCGAGCCGCGGCTGGGTTTCGGCCGGGGCTCCGCCTTTGAGGGCCTGCGCGTACGCTTCGCCGATCGCCTTCATCTCGGCGCTGAGGTCCGCCTGCGACTCCGCGGCAGTATCCAAGGCATGCGCGGCGGGCGCATACGTCTTTGGTGCGGCCTCCGTGGCTTCGTCGGACACGTCCTCGGTGATCGGGTCGGCGTTGAAGACGTCGAGGTTGATTTCTTCAGGCACAGCAGCCTCCTTTCGTTGGTGTGTTTGTTGTTCGGATGGGGTCAGGAAGTACGGGTCAGCTGGTGCAGGTGGTCGTACTGGACGGCGTGCCGCACCGGGGCGTTCGGGGCGCCATAGCCGTCGTAGGCACCGCGGCGCTCCACCATTTCGAAGAACACGCTGCCCACCGTGGCGGTGTAGAAGTGCAGGAACTCGCCGTCGGCGTCGCGGTCATAGAGCAGGTTGAGCTCACGGAGCGTGGCCAGGAATTCCGGGTCCAGAGCGAACCGGGCGTCGAGGTCCTCGTAGTAGTTCGCGGGGATCTGCAGGAAGTCCAGTCCGCGGTCCCGTGCGGCCCGGGCCGTGGCCACGAGGTCATCCACGGCGAAGGCGATGTGTTCCTGGTAGCCGGGGCGGTGGCCGGTGCCGGCAGTCCCTTCCTGCTGGATCAGCGGGGCCAGGTTCAGCACCAGGCGGACGCCGCGGTCCTGCGTCAGCATCACCTGGGACCGGACCAGCCCGGTGGGGCTGGCCACCTCGGCGAACGGCTGCGGTTCCAGTGCGAGGGCGCTGGTGTAGAAGAGCACGGCCTCGTCGAAGTGCTGCCACGGCTGCGCGAGGTTCACGTGGTCGATCACCGCGCCCGGGTGCTCTGCCGGGTCCGCCGCGGCGACGTCCAGGCCGTCGCCGAATTCCCGGGTCCACGCGGCGGTGCCGTCCGGGCTGCCCTGGCAGAGGAAGATTTCGGTGGAGTCCGGCGCGGCGAAGCCCTGGAAGACTTCCTCGTTGGCCTGGCTCTTGCGCGGAACGGCGGGGGCCTTGAGCTGCTGGGCGCGGGCGGCGGCGATAACGGGAGAGTCGACGTCGAAGCCCAGGGCGGAGATGGCAGGGGCGGCGGGAGCCGGCTGGCCGGTACCGGCGGCAGCGGTCGCTGTGCCGATGGCTGCCGGTTCTTCGTTGATGATCACGCGCGCGTGGCCCATGGTCCACAATTGCACATCCTTCGTGCGATGCCGCCCGTTGAACGCAAACCCCAGCTGGCCCAGCAGGGTTTCCAGTCCGGCGGTGTCACCGGCCCGGACCTCGGCGAAGTTGAAGCCGGCGGGCTCGGCCACGCGGGGAAGCGTGGCAAGCTCCATGGGGTAGCGGCGCCGGGCACCGGACACCGGGCCGGCCGCCCCGCTGGTCATCCCGCCTGCTGCATTCGCCGGGTTTGCCTCGAGCCAGGCGGCGCTCTGCTCTTCGAGCCAGATCAGCGACCGCATGGCGTCGACGGCGGTGCGCTCGACGTCGGCCTGGCGGAAGACGTCGTTGAACACTTCCAGCGACACCGGTCCCGTGTAGCCCGCGCGGACCACGTGGCCCATGAACTTGGCGAGTTCGAACTGGCCCTCCCCTGGAAACACCCGGTAGTGCCGGCTCCAGGACAGCACGTCCATGGACAGCTTGGGGGCATCGGCGACCTGGACGAAGAAGATTTTCTCCGGGTCGAAGGCCTCGATCGGCGCGGTATCCCAGTCCCGGGAGAGGATGTGGAAAGAGTCCAGGCAGGTGCCCAGGTTGGGGTGGTCCACCATCCCAACCAGCCGGTGGGCGTGCTCGTAGTCGTTCACGTACTTGCCCCAGGCCAGGGCCTCATAGGCGACCTTGACGCCGTAGTCACCCGCGAGGTCCGCGAGCCGGGAAAGCTGTGCGGCGCGGAGCTCGTCATCGTCGATCGTGGCGGTGCCGACGTTGGAGCAGAGCAGCATGGTGTCCATGCCCAGGCGGGACATGAGCCGGAACTTGGCGTCCGCGCGGCGCAGGTTGGCGGCGAGCAGGTCCTCGGGAACGCTGTCGAAGTCCCGGAACGGCTGGTAGAGATCCAGGTTCAGGCCGAGGTCGGCGGCCAGCTTCCGGACGTCCTCCGGGCTCAGCGGGGACGTCACGAGGTCCTGTTCGAAGATCTCGACCCCGTCGAAGCCGGCCACCGCGCAGGCCTGCATTTTTTCCCGCAAGGTGCCGGCGAGGCAGACGGTGGCGATCCCGGTGCGCATCAGGCGGGCACCTCTTCCGCGGCCACAAGTTCCAGGAAGTGGGAGCGCATGCGGTCGGCGTCGGCCTGGCGCCCGGTGAAGATCCGGAAGGCGTCCGCCGCCTGGCCCACGGCCATCCGGCCGCCGTCGAGCACCTCGCAGCCCTTGGCGCGCGCCTCGCGGACGAGCTCGGTTTCGATCGGCCGGTACACGATGTCGGCCACCCAGTGCCGGGACTCCACGAGGGACATGTCCAGCGGAACCCCCGGATGGGCGGCCATGCCCACGGGGGTGCAGTGCACCAGGCCGTCGGCCTGCGGCATGAGCTGCGGGAGCTCCGCCGTCGTCCGGGCCGTGACGGTCCGGTCCGGGAAGAACCCGGCGAGCTCGGCCGCCCGGGCGGCGGACCGGGCCGCGTCGGTGTCCACGAGGTCCAGCTCGCGGACCCCCGCGGTGAGCAGGGCGTAGGCGACGGCGGAGCCGGCGCCGCCGGCCCCCAGCTGCACCACGCGATCCAGGGTGGCGCCGGGAAGCCCCGAGGCCAGCGCCGCGGCGAAGCCGGAGAAGTCGGTGTTGTGGCCAATGAAGCGGCCGTCGCGGATCACCACGGTATTGACGGCGCCCAGGCGCCGGGCGTCGGCGGAGACCTCATCCAGGTACTCGAGCACCAGCTGCTTGCACGGGTGCGTGATGTTCAATCCGTTGAACCCGAGGCTCCGGGCGCCGGAGAGCAACTCCCCCACGGCCCGGCCGGGCAGGCCGAGTTCGGTGAGGTCGATGGGGCGGTAGAGGTACCGGAGGCCCTGCACGTCGCCCTCGCGTTCATGCATGTAGGGCGTGAGGGAGGGCATGACGCCGTCTCCCACGAGGCCCACGAGGAAGGACTCTGCTCGATTGCTCATCCAGTTTGCTCCTTTGACAACGGCACTCGGCGGGCTGCGACGCTTGCGGCGTCCGCGGCGGGCCGGGTGATAGGGATTACATTACAGACTTTGTTCACATGTTGCACTGTTGTTCGAATGACGAACATATTATTACGGCGCCGGCTCGTTTCGGCGCCAGCTTTCATGACGCCCGCTTTCATGACGCAGGCTTTCATGACGCCGGCTGGTCGGCCGTCACCGCTGGGGCAGCCGGGCCGACAGCTCGGCGGCCGCCGCCTGCAGCAGCGGCACGAGGGCCACGAGGGCCTCCATGCTCAGGCGGAAGACCGGGACCGCCGTGGCCAGCGAGGCGAAGGCGTGCCCCTGGGCGTTGAAAACCGGGACGGCGACGGCGCGCATGCCGAGTTCGTTTTCCTCATCCATGGTGGCGAAGCCCTGGCGCCGGACCTGCTCGATTTCGGCCCGGAAAGCCTCGCGGTCCGTAATGGAGAGCGCCGTCAGCGGTTCCAGGGGCAGCTCCTCGACGAGCTGGGCGCGGGTGGCGTCGTCGGCGAACGCCACCAGCGCCTTGCCCACCGAGGTGGTATGAAGTGCCCCGAGATGCCCGGGGTCGCTCGTGACCCGGAAGGTCTGCGGGCCGTCCACCTTGTTCACCGTCAGGTGGTGGATGCCGTCCCGCACGGAGAGGATGGTCGCCTCACCCGTTTCCTCGGTCACGCGCCGCAGGATGGGCAGCGCCGTACCCGCGAAGCCGTGGTGGTTGGAGACGCGCTGGCCAAGCTGGAAGACCCTCAGTCCCAGGTGGTACCGGCGGCCGTCCGGCTCGTAGTCAACGAAGCCGTCCCGCGTCAGGGAGCCGAGCAGGCGGTACGTGGTACTGAACGGCAGATCCGCGCGGCGGGAGATCTCCGCGGCGCTGGCGCCCCGCGGCTCGTCGCCCAGGAGGACCAGCAGGCCCAGGGCCTTGCCCACCATGTCCGTCCGCGAGTCCTCCCTGGCGGCCTTGGCAGGCTTCGAAGGGGCTTCCGCCGGATACCCGGAAACGGCGGGAACATCTGTGGTTTGATTCACACTCATGCATCGATGTTCCCACATAGTGAGAGCTATTTCTAGATGGTGATTATTTTTGTTGACAAGTGACTGCGCTCACAGTCATGATTGCTACATCGCACAAGTAGCTTCCACCATGTGGCTACTAGTCCGGGTCTTTCCACGGACCTCCGGCTGCACCACACTTAAGCAAGCGGCAGCCGAGACCTTCCTGATCCATCCGCGACAACGTCGTCACACCAAAGGAACACCATGAGCCACACTGTCCCGTCCACGACGCCGGGTATAACCACAGGAGGGACGCCGAAGAAGGCGGCCCTTGCCAGCTTCCTGGGCAGCGCCGTCGAGTATTACGACTTCTTCATCTTCGGTTCCGCAGCCGCGCTGATCTTCCCGCATGTCTTCTTCCCCGATGCGGACACCAACGCGGCGATCATGTCGTTCGCCACCTTCGGCTTTGCCTACATTGCCCGCCCGGTCGGCGCCGTTATCCTCGGCCACTTCGGTGACAGGATAGGGCGCCGGAAGGTCCTCATGTTCACGCTGTTGCTGATGGGCGCTTCCACCTTTGCCATCGGCTGCCTGCCGGACTTCAAGACGGTCGGCTGGTGGGCCCCTGTCCTGCTGGTGCTGGCGCGTCTTTGCCAGGGCTTTTCCGCTGCCGGCGAGCAGGCCGGCGCCTCGTCCATGACGCTCGAGCACGCCCCGGACAATCGCCGCTCCTTCTTCACCTCCTGGACCCTGACCGGCACCCAGGGCGGCCAGATCCTTGCCGCCCTCGTCTTCATCCCGGTCCTCGCCCTGCCTGACGACATCAAGTACACGATCGGCTGGCGCATCCCGTTCTGGCTCAGCGCCGTGGTCGTGCTGATCGCGTTCTTCATCCGCCGCACCCTGCACGAACCGCCGGCGTTCGAGGAGGCCCAGAAGACCAAGCAGATCTCCAAGCTCCCCGTCGCGGACCTCCTCAAGAGCCACTGGCGCGATGTCCTCCGCGTCATCGCCTGCGCCTTCATCGCCGCCGTGTCCACCGTCTTCGGCACCCTGGCCATCAGCTACGCCAAGAACGTCGCCGGCGTGGACGGCACCACCACCCTCTGGCTCGTCGTCGGCGCCAACTTCATGGCACTGGGCACCCAGCCGCTCTTCGGCATGCTCGCCGACAAGATCGGCCGCAAGCCGGTCTTCATCTACGGCGCACTGTCCAGCGCAGCCCTGACCCCGGTCTTCCTGTTGAGCCTCGAATCCGGCAACGTCGCGCTGATGTTCCTTACGGCAATCGCGTTCTTCTCCTTCGGCTACGCTGCGGCCAACGCAGTCTGGCCCTCCTTCTACGCCGAGATGTTCAGCACCAATGTCCGCTTCTCCGGCCTCGCAATCGGCACCCAGCTGGGCTTCCTGATGGCCGGCTTCGCCCCGGCGATCGTGGCGGCCATGGGCGGCATCCAGCCCGGCGGCTGGATCCAGATCTCCATCTTCACCGCAATCATCTGCCTCATCGCCACCGTCGCGGCGCTGACGGCCAAGGAAACATTCCGGGTCCCCACCAAGCAGCTCGGCCAGCGGTAGCCCCTCACCGGCAGCGGATCTCAACCGCACTTCCGCACAACTTTCCGCACCGCACGACGGCGGCCCTTCCCTTTGGGGGCGGGCCGCAGTCGTTGATGCGTTGAGCGGGTCAGCGGGCTATCCGGTTAGCGGGCGGCGCCCAGTACCGCGGCGAGATCGAACTTCACCGGTTCCTCCAGCTGGTCATAGGTGCAGGAGCGCGGATCACGGTCCGGACGCCAGCGCAGGAACTGGGCTGTGTGCCGGAACCGTTCGCCCTCCATATGGTCATACTTCACTTCCACCACGCGCTCGGGCCGCAGCGGGGTGAAGGACAGGTCTTTGCCGCCGCTCCACCGGCTTCCCTCGGCCTTCCGCGGAGTGCGCGCCCCCTCCTCCTGCCGGGCCCAGGCCCAGGGGTGGTCGTCAAAACCGGTGACCAGCTCCTGCAGCTCGGCAAACAGCTCCGCGCGCCGGGCCATCGGGAAAGCTCCCACCACGCCGACGTTCGCCAGCACCCCGGCGTTGTCGTAGAGCCCCAGGAGCAGCGAGCCGATCCGGTCCGGACCGGAGGTGTGCACGCGGTATCCGGCGAGCACGCAGTCCGCCGTCCGTTCGTGCTTGACCTTGACCATCGCGCGCTTGTCCGGCTGGTAGCTGCCCTCCAGCGTCTTGGCCACAATCCCGTCCAGTCCGGCGCCCTCGAACTGCCGGAACCAGCGCTGCGCCGTGTCCCGGTCGGAGGTCGCGGCTGTGAGGTGGACCGGCGCCGCGCTGGCTGCCAGTGCGCGCTCCAGCTGCCGGCGGCGCTCGGAGAAGGGTTGGCCCGTGAGATCCTCGTCGCCGAGGGCCAGCAGGTCGAACGCCACGAAGCGCGCCGGGGTCTGTTCCGCGAGCAGCTTCACCCGGCTGGCGGCCGGATGGATGCGCTGCTGGAGCGCGTCGAAGTCCAGCCGGTCACCGGAGGCCGCCACCATGATGATCTCGCCGTCCACCACGCAGCGTTCCGGCAGCTCCGACTTCAGCGCCTCGACAAGCTCGGGGAAATAGCGCGTCATCGGCTTGCCGTTCCGGCTACCGATCTCCACCTCGTCGCCGTCACGGAAGATGATGGAGCGGAACCCGTCCCATTTCGGCTCAAAGAGCCAGCCCGTTCCGGCGTCCGGCGACGGCAGGGCCGGGAGTGCTTTGGCCAGCATGGGCGCAATGGGAGGCATCAACGGCAGGTGCATAGCGCCCATTCTTGCGCCGCGGACCCGGGACCGCCAGCCCCACGCTGTGGGTCCTCGCGAGAGGCTCCTCAACTGGGGGCTCCTCGACACGGCCCGGCCCCGGCGGTAAACATGGGTGATGGCTACCATCGGGTTCCACGCCTCGCATGAGCAGATCAGCCCCCGGCGCCTCCTGCAGGACGTTCAACTGGCCGGGCAGGCAGGCTTCGATGCCGCCATGTGCTCGGACCATATTGAGCCGTCGTCCGCCCGGCAGGGCCACTCCTTCGCCGAACACGTCCTCCCCCAGCTCCGCCCGGCGGCGGGACAGGCTCCGGCCGGAACGGACGGTGCGCTGTGAGAATCGCCGAGACCTCGGACCTCTGGTGGAAGAACGCGGTGATTTACTGCCTGGATCCGGAGACGTTCTTCGACGGCGACGGCGACGGCACCGGAGATTTCGGCGGACTGATCCAACGGGTGGACTATCTTGCCGCGCTCGGCATCACGTGCATCTGGCTCATGCCCTTCTACCCTTCCCCGGACCGCGACGACGGCTACGACGTCACCGACATGTACGGCGTGGATCCCCGGCTCGGAAGCCTGGGGGACCTGGTGGAATTCATCCGCACCGCCAACGACCGCGGCATCCGGGTGATCGCGGACTTCGTCATCAACCACACCTCCGACCGGCACCCGTGGTTCGTCCAGGCGCGCAAGTCCGTGGACAACCCCTACCGCGACTACTACGTCTGGCGGAAGGAGACGCCGCCGGACACCTCGGACCAGGTGGTGTTTCCCGGCGAGGAAACGTCCATCTGGACCCAGGACAAGGCCACCGGTGAGTGGTATCTGCACATGTTCGCCAAACACCAGCCGGACCTGAACGTGATGAATGCCAAGGTGCGGGACGAGATTGCGAAGTCAATGGGATTCTGGCTGCAGCTGGGCCTGGACGGCTTCCGGCTGGACGCGGTGCCCTTCTTCCTGGAGCTAGTCGGCGAGCCCAAGGATGAAGCCGCGAAAATCGACCCGCACCAGTACCTGAGCGCCCTGCGCAGCTTCCTCAACCGCCGCCATGGCAGCGCGGTGCTGCTGGGCGAGGTCAACCTTCCATACAAAGAGCAGCTGAAGTACTTCGGCGGCCCTGCCGGCAACGAGCTGAACATGCAGTTTGATTTCCTCTCCATGCAGAACATGTACCTGTCACTGGCCCGGCAGGACGCCCGGCCGCTGGCCCGGACGCTCGGCAGCCGTCCGAAGGTCAATCCCGACAACCAATGGGCCATGTTCGTCCGGAACCACGATGAACTCACCCTGGACAAGCTCAGCGATGCCGAACGCGAGGAGGTCTTCGCGGCCTTCGGTCCGGATCCCGACATGCAGATGTACGGCCGCGGACTGCGGCGGCGGCTGCCCACCATGCTCGGCGGCGACCCGGCCAGGATCCGCATGGTGTACTCCCTGATGTTCTCGCTGCCGGGCACCCCGGTGCTCTTCTACGGCGAAGAGATCGGGATGGGCGAAGATCTGCGCGCGAAGGGCCGCTCGGCCGTCCGCTCCCCCATGCAGTGGGACCACACCGAAAATGGCGGCTTCTCGACCGCCCCGCCGGGGGACCTCGTCGCCCAGCCCGTGGACGGACCGTACGGGCCCGCGCGCATCAACGCCGCGGCCGCGAAACGGGATCCCGATTCGCTGTGGAACTTCATCGCGACACTGATCCAGCGGTACCGGGAATGTCCCGAGCTCGGCTGGGGCAGGTTTGCCCTCATCAAGCAGGCCTCACCGGCGGTGTTGCTGCACCGCTGCACATGGGACGGCTCTACAGTGGTGGTCGCCCACAATTTTGGCGCCGAACCGGCGTCTGTGACGGCCTCGGTGGTCCCGCCGAAAGGCGAGGAAGGCGGCCCGGAGGGTCCGGACGGGAAGGGCGCGGCGGGGCGGTCCTACGCCGGGGCCGTGCTCCGGGACCTGCTCGGCGGCGAGGACATCCCGCTCTCCGACGACGGCGCCTTCGAAGTCCCGCTGGACCGCTACGGGTACCGGTGGTTCCGGGTCGAGCGCCCGGGCGAACGCCAGCTCCCCTGAGGGCGCCCGCAGCCCTGATGGTGGCCGGTATCCGCTGCGCCCCCGAAATCTAACCGGCCCCTTACCGTGCCGAAACGCGGACGCAACATTGGCGCAGGAGACTGGAAGTGCCGGCAAGAGCAGGCACCGACTCCAGTCCAGGAGGCCCCGCCATGTTGAAGGAAGCGAAAGCCCATGTAACCCGCGTCCGCGCGCTCGACCAGCTGCACCGCGGCGACGAGATCGAGGCCCGCCTGCGGGTGGGCCCGAACTACGATGACGTCGTAATCCGCCGGGGCAGCGTTCAGGAAACGGCCCCCGGAATCGGCGTCGTCTGGATCATGGACCGCCACACCGGCATGCGCAAGGCCATCAATGCCGACGAATGCAGCGTCTGGCGGGTCGCCTGAGGCGTCAGCCTCCGGCCACCGACTGGATGATGAGGACTTCCTGGCCCGGCGCCACGGCAGTCACCAGACCCTGCAGCCGCCGGATTTCATTCCCGTTGACGTATATATTCACGTAACGGCGAACACTTCCGGTCTCGTCCCGCAACCGCCGCGACAGCGCCGGATAGCCCCCGGTCACCGTATCCAGCACCCACTCCACCGTCACCGCTGCCTCGGCGGGCGCAGTCAGGATGGACTGCCCGCCGGCGAGCGGTTGGAGGACGCTGGGCAGGACCACGCTGATCGCCGAGTCTGCCGGCATGGCGTCGCCGCTGATCTCGCCGCTGTTCATGCGCTTTTTACCCCTTCACGCCTGCGCCGGGAGCAGGGCAGTGGAGACCACGGCTGCCCGCACGCACAGCACATCCGGCAGGTGCGAGGCGACCTCGGTGAAGTGTTCTCCCTCGTCAGCGCTGGCGTAGACACTGCCGCCGCGCGTCCCGAAGTAGACGCCCGCAGGCTCCGCGCTGTCGACGCTGGCAGCATCACGGAGCACGGCGTTGTACTCGGCTTCCGGCAGCCCGGCATCGAGCCGTTTCCAGTTGGCGCCGGCGTCATCGGTCCGGTGTACGGCCAGCTTCCCGTCCGGCGGGATACGTTCGCCGTCAGCCTTCAGCGGGACCACCCAGGCGGTACCGGCCCTGCGCGGATGCGTCAGCATCACAAAACCGAAGTCCGCCGGCAGCCCTTCGGCGATCGACTCCCACGATTCGGCGCCGTCGTCGCTGCGGTACACGCCGTGATGGTTTTGCGCGTACAGGCGGCCGTCGACGGCGGCGTCGGCCGCGATCTTGTGGACGCACTGGCCGAATTCCGGGTTGGGATCCGGCATGAAGTACGCGGAAATTCCCTTGTTGCGCGGCTCCCAGGAGGTGCCGCCGTCGAGCGAGCGGTAGACCCCTCCGGTGCTCATGGCGACGTGGACTTTCTCGCCCGTGGGGTCGACGACGATCGAGTGCGCCGCAGCGCCGCCATAGCCTGCGCCCCATTCGCTGCGGTGCGGATGGTCCCAGAGGCCGCGGTTGAGCTCGAAGTGCTCGCCGCCGTCGGTGGATTTCCAGACCGAGATCGGTTCGCAGCCCGCCCACACGACGCCCGGGCGGGAGTCGGCGTCGGGATAGATCTGCCAGATCCGTTCCAGGGCGGCGTCGGTGCCGTCGGGGAACGTGATGGCGCCGTTTTCGGGTTCGGTCCAGGATCCGCCGAGATCATCTGAGTGGAAAACCGTGGGGCCCCAGTGCTCGGAGCGGACCCCCACCAGGATCCGGGTCCTGTCATCGCGGGTATCGATGGCGATGCTGGGCACCTCACTCATCAGAAAATGCGGGCCGGACAGCGACCAGTCCTTCCGGTCCCGGCTGGTCGCCAGCCAAAGGCCTTTCTTGGTCCCGATCG
Organism: Arthrobacter sp. 01L42; assembly: GCF_056400005.1. Lineage (NCBI taxonomy): Bacteria > Bacillati > Actinomycetota > Actinomycetes > Micrococcales > Micrococcaceae > Arthrobacter > Arthrobacter sp. 01L42. Next base: position 15,075 of record NZ_JBFTSL010000014.1, read on the forward strand.
CCAGGACGTAACTCTCTGCAGTAGCCATGGGGTCCATGCAACCATCCCCGCCCGAAGGCCGCAACGGTTTTCTCCCGGCGCCCGCCGGCATGCGCTGCCGCGCCGGTGGCATCTTTCAGTCGACGAACTCCGACTGCGTCTCGATGAAGTCCCAGTCCGCGGCCGTCAATACGGCCGCGCCGGCGGCGGACGGCTCAGCCGGACCGGGCCCGCCGGCATCCGCGATTCCCCGCTGCACGGCCTCGGGCAGTTCAATGGTCCGCAGGTTTTCCCGAAGCCATTCCTTGCTCGCCAAATCCAGATCCAACCACCACATGTAGATCTCCACGGCGGCCACCTCCTCCTGTGTTCTTCAACCGTAGGCCCCACCCCCGGGCTGTTCAAGGGAGGCCGCGGCAAACGGCGCCCGCACCCTCCCGGGCCGGCAGACGGGAAGTAAGCCCCTGTTCAGGGCCGCACCCCGGCGCCAGAATGAAGTATGCCTGACGACTCCGCCCACGGCCCGGCGCCCCTCGTGGTGGGTGTGGTTCCGGGACAGCATCCGGAAGTGCTGCAGACGGCGGCATCCCTCGCGAAGTCCCTCGCCGCGCCCTTGATCTGCGCCTACGTGGACGAGGCCAGCTACCTCGTGGAGTGGGACCCGGCGCGGTCCGCGCACCGCCTGTCTCTGCACCCGGACGCGGACGACGCCCGGATCCGGGCCACCGCCCAGGAGCTGCGTTCCGCTGTTGAGGCACTCTGCGTTCCCCTGGGAATCGACTGGACGCTGCGCACCCTGGCCGGGGATCCCGCCCGGGCGATCGGCAGGCTGGCCGCGGACACCAACGCATCCATGATCGTGGTGGGGACCCCCGAACGCGGCATCGGCCACCGCATCTCCGCCGCGCTGAACGGCTCCGTGGCGGCATGGCTCAGCCACCATCAGGAACGTCCGATCCTGATCGTTCCGGGCGTCGCTCCGGCAGGAAGAAAATAAAGCGAAAGTACTTATTCAGAGCGCTGGTGTTACCCCACTACCGGCGAGTAAGCTCGATCTGTAGGCCGGAGGAACGGCCTACCCCAAAGCTGCTCCGGAGTGCGTATCCCCCAATAACGCACTCCGGAGCTCTTTGTTTTACCCAACATTCCACATGCTGCGCCGGCCGGGCCGCGGGCTTGAAACATACCCCTAGGGGGTATATGTTGAGGGCATGAGCGAGTCAGAAGTCCCCGGCACGGCACGTCTGGACACTGTTCCCCTTGACGCCCCGCCCCATGAACACGGCTACACGTCCAACAAGGACGCCTACCTTCGCCGTCTCAAGCGGATCGAAGGGCAGGTCCGCGGCATCGCCCGGATGGTTGACGAGGACAAATACTGCATCGACATCCTCACCCAGGTCGCCGCCGTCACCAAGGCCCTGCATGCCGTGAGCCTCGGGCTCGTCGAAGAGCACATCGGCCACTGCGTTGTCGGCGCCGCCGCCGAGCCAGACCCGGAGCTTCGGGCGGAGGCCATCGATGTCAAAGTCAAGGAGGCCACCGATGCCATCGGACGCCTGCTCCGCTAGTACCCGTACCACCCACCACACCACCGGGCCGGGGAACCATACCCGGCTCAGCGACAAGGAGCACCCCATGGCCCCCGTTTCCACCACCGTCAACGTTTCCGGCATGACCTGCGGCCACTGCGTGTCCTCTGTCAGCGAAGAACTTGAGGCGCTCTCCGGCGTCGAAAAGATCGACGTCGACCTCAACGCCGGCGGCATCTCCACCGTCACGATCACCTCCAACGAAGCACTGTCCTCCTCCGAAATCGGCGAGGCAATCGCCGAAGCCGGCTACCTCGTGGTCGCCAGCGAAGCCTGAGTGACAACAGCGCCGTCGGGCGCAGACACCGGAACGGCAGAAAACCAATCGAGCCAGAAAAGAAGGGCGCCGTGAGCAGCGAGCAGTTGTTGGACCAGCAGTTGTTGGACCGGGCCGGGAGCCGTGTCATTGACCTCGATATCGAGGGCATGACGTGCGCCTCCTGCGTCAACCGGGTCGAGCGCAGGCTCGGAAAGCTCGACGGCGTCGAGGCCAGCGTCAACCTGCCCCTCGAGTCCGCCCGGGTCAGCGTCCCGGCGGACATCACCGATGACCAGATCACGGCCACTGTCGCGGCCGCGGGCTACAGGGCCACGGTCCGGTCCGCCAGGTACCCGGGCACGCCGGTGGAGGACGCAGGACTCCCGGCCGGCACCGAATTTCCGGCCGGCACAGCCGCACCCTCGCTTCGCCCGCGGCTGGTTCTGGCGGCCGTACTCACGGTCCCGGTCTTCGCGATCTCGATGATCCCGGCATTCCAGTTCCCGAACTGGGGCTGGGTGGCCGCGATCCTGGCCCTGCCGGTGGTTGCCTGGGCGGCGTGGCCGTTCCACCGCGCCGCAGCCATCAACGCGCGGCATCTGGCCTCGACCATGGACACCCTGGTATCCATCGGCGTGATTGCCGCCTACTCCTTCTCGGTTGGGCAACTCCTTGCCGACCCCGGCATGACCGAACATCCCGCAGCGGAGGGCATGGGCTCCGGCGGCCTGTACTTCGAGGTCGCATCCGTGGTCACCACGTTCCTGCTGCTCGGCCGCTACCTCGAGGCCAACGCCAAACGGAAGGCGGGCGACGCCCTCAAGGCCCTCCTGGACCTGGGGGCAAAAGACGCTACTGTCCTGCGCGGCGGCACCGAGCACAAGATCCCGGCCGACCAGCTGGCCCTCGGAGACGTGATAGTGGTCCGCCCCGGCGAGAAGATCGCCGCCGACGGCGTCGTCATCGACGGCGCCTCTGCGGTGGACGCCTCCCTCGTGACCGGCGAATCCGTGCCCGTGGAAGTCGGCCCGGACAGCCAGGTCACCGGGGCCACCATCAACACCTCAGGCCGGCTCCTGGTCCGCGCCACCCGCGTCGGGTCCGAGACCACCCTGGCCCAGATGGGCAGGCTCGTCTCCGCGGCGCAGACCGGAAAAGCACCCATCGCCCGGCTCGCCGACCGCATCAGCGCCGTCTTCGTACCGGTCGTCCTGGTCATCGCCGCCCTCACCTTCGGGGCCTGGCTGATTGCGGCCGCACCTGCCGTCAACGCCGGCGAGGTCCGGGCCGCCTTCACCGCCGCCGTCGCCGTGCTGGTCATTGCCTGCCCCTGCGCCCTCGGGCTGGCCACCCCCGTCGGACTGCTGACCGGCACCGGGCGGGGCGCCCAGCTGGGGATCCTGATCAAGGGTCCGCAAGTCCTCGAGGACACCCGGACGGTGGACACGATCCTGCTGGACAAGACCGGAACCGTCACCACCGGCCGCCTTGCCGTGGACGGCGTCCAAAGTTTCGGGCCGCACAGCGAAGCCAAGGTCCTGCGCCTGGCGGGGGCCGTGGAAAACGCCTCCGAGCACCCGATCGCCCGGGCCATCGCCGCTGCGGCGTTGGGCGCGGCGGCGCGCGTGAACAACGACGGCGCCGGCCTCCCCGCCGTCGCCGGCTTCCGCTCCGCACCCGGCGGCGGAGTCGATGGCACGGTCGAAGGACGGCGCGTGGTCGCGGGGCGCACCGGCTGGCTGTTGGAGTCCGGCGTCGCTCCGGCCCCGGCTCAGCGCGAGGCGCTTGGTGCTGCCGAAGACTCCGGCGCCACGGCCGTCTGGGTTGCCGTGGACGGCGAAATCGCCGGAATCATCAGCCTGCGGGACACCGTTAAGCCCAGTTCCGCGGCCGCAGTTACCCGGCTCCGGGAGCTCGGGCTCCGGCCGATCCTGCTGACCGGCGACAACGCCACTGTGGCTGCCCAGGTGGCGGCCGCCGTCGGGATCAGCCCGCGCGACGTCTTTGCCGGTGTGCTCCCGGCGGGCAAGGTTGAGGCCGTGCGGACGCTGCAAGCGGCCGGCGCCACTGTGGCCATGGCCGGGGACGGCGTTAACGACGCCGCGGCGCTGGCGCAGGCGGACCTGGGCATCGCCATGGGCTCCGGCACCGACGTCGCCATCGAGGCAGCCGATCTGACGGTGATGGGCAACGACCTCGGACAGGTGGCGCAGGCGATCGAACTTTCCCGCCGGACGCTCGGCACCATCAAGACGAACCTCTTCTGGGCCTTCTTCTACAACGCCGTGGGCATCCCGGTGGCAGCCCTGGGCCTGCTCAACCCGATGATCGCCGGCGCCGCCATGGCCGCCAGCTCCGTGCTGGTGGTGGCCAACTCGCTGCGGCTGCGCAGCTTCGGAAAGTAGTCAGGCCTTAGGCCGGGCGCCCCGCCTCAGGCCGCGCCATAGCGGATGGCAGCCCTGGCTTTGGCTTTGGCCTCTTCCTCCCCGCGGTCCTTTGACGGGGCGTGGGTCACCAGGGAGTCGAGGAGGTGCTGCGTCGCATGGGCAATCTCATGCACAGCCCGGTTGAAGGCCTCCTCGTTGGCCTTGGACGGCTTGGTGCTGCCACTGATCTTGCGCACGTATTGCAACGCGGCGGCCTCCACCTCTGCGGTGGTGGCGTGGGGTTCAAAATTGTGGAGGGTCCGGATATTTCGGCACATATCTCCATGCTAAGGGCCTTGTGGTGATTGAGGCAGGGTTAGGCGCGTTGTAGGCTGTCGACCAATTGAGATTCCTTCGGGCCCGGGAACGAGGTGCCCGGGGCCGAACGGACAACCGACTACGGCACGGGCTCGCAGTCGTTCGCGTGGTCCAGCGCTGCCGCGCCGGTGCCGGACGGGGCCCGGAGCTCGTCCAGCCGGACCAGCACCACCCCGCCGACGATCAGCAGCCCGCCCACGAGCTGGATGGGTCCGGGCAGTTCGCCGAGCAGCAGCCACGCCCAGATGACGGCGAACAGCACCTCGGTGAGCGAGACAAAGGACGCGACTTTCGAGCCGAGTGCCCGGGCGGCGACAATCCCGGACACGTACGCGACCACCGTGGCCAGGACCACGAGGCCGCCCAGCGCCACCCACCACGGGGTGACCCAGGCCCCCAGGCGGGTGTCGGCCGTGCTGAAGGCCATCGGCAGCAGCCCGGTTGCCGCGGCGAGCCACATGACGATGGCGCCCACCATGAGCCCGCCGGAGGCCAGAAGGATGGGCGGCAGGGTGTCGTTTTCCTTGGCCGTGATGAAGAAATAGATGGCCAGGCACACCGCGGCCGCGATCCCCCACAGCACCCCGATGAGGTCGACTTTGACGGCTCCGGTGAGGTCCAGGACCAGGATCAGCCCGCCGAGGGACAGGAGGGTGCCGGCAATGGTCAGTGGCCGCGGCCGTTTCCGGCTGGCGGCCCACAGCCAGAGGACGATCAACACCGGCGCCAGGTACTCCAGCAGCAGGGCGACGCCGACCGAGAGCCGGGATACGGCGTTGAAATAGAACAGCTGGCAGGCGGCGACGCCGATGAATCCGAACAGCAGCACGGTCAGCCAGTTGTCCCGGAGCTGGTGCCAACGCCCGCGCAAGGAGGGAATGGCGAAGACGGCCAGAATCAGGGCCGCACCGGTAAGCCGGGCCGTGACGGCCGCCCCGGGAGTCCAGCCCGTTTCCAGGAGCGCCTTGGCGAATGATCCGGAGAGCCCGAATACCGCGGACGAAAACAGGGCGACGCCCAGGCCCGATGCCATGAACCCGGATGGTGCGGCGGCCGGCGTGGTGCTCTGCCTGCCGGCCTGCTTGCCGCCCCGTTTGCCTTCGAGTTTGCTTCCCTGCGGGGTGCCGCCCGGCTCGGAGGCAGACCGCTGAGCGGCTAGGGCTCGGACCGGCGTGGCGACGGGGCGCTGGGGGGCAGACACGGGCATTCTCCTGTCAGGAGTAAAGTAGGGTTATGCTCATGACATTACGCCCCGGCAAGGTAAGGAGTCAAGATGGTTTTTGCCCCTGACACGGAAGTTGCCCTGCGTTCTGTGGTCAACCTCATCAACACCGCGGCCAACGGTGAGGAACATTTGGCCACGGTCAGGGATCTGGATGCCTTCCTGGAGGCCGAGGGCTTCACCGGTTCCCGCACCCGGGACGGGGCCGAGCTGGCCAGCGTGCGGCGGCTCCGCGGCGAGCTCGCCGAGCTCTGGCAGGCCGAGGAGTCGGCAGCCGCGGGAACCGTGAACCGGCTGCTCCGGGAGGCCCGGGCGCTGCCCCAGCTGGTCAAGCACGAACCCTGGGACTGGCACCTGCACGCCACCACCCCGGAGGCGCCGCTGGCCGACCGGATGAGTACGGAGGCGGCCATGGCGATCGTGGACGTGATCCGCAGCAAGGAAATGGACCGCCTGCTGGTGTGCGCCGCGGACGACTGCGACGCCGTCGTGCTGGACCTGAGCCGCAACCGCTCGAAGCGCTACTGCGACACGGGAAACTGCGCCAACCGCGCGCACGTGGCCGCGTACCGGGCCCGGAAAGCCGCGTCCTGACGCCGAAGGTGCCGGCGGGAGGGGCCCGCGGTGTCGGGCCGCTGTCAGGCCGGCCTGTCGGGCCTCACCGTGGGGCCACGCTGCCAGGCCTCGTTGCTAGGCCTGCGGGCCGCTGTCACGGGAATCGCCGGGGCCGGCCTCGGGCCGGGGCTGCGCTGACGGGCCGCCATGGCCGGAGGGCGTGCGCTTGGAACTGAGGTTGACGCCGGAACCCTTCCCCAGGTCAGCGGGATTCTCCTTGTGGCTCATGGCCAGCATGGCGGCCACCACCAGGATCACAATAAAGGCGATGCCGGCGCCGGTGAGCGCCAGATCGAACCGGGGCGAGCGGGCGCTGCCGCCCGAGGCGAAGATCAGGACGCCGAAGAAAACCACCACGGCCCAGAACGCGGAGAACATGAGCGGTCCCTTGACCGAGGTCCGCAGGCTGCGGGGCGCTCCGGGTTTCTGCTGTGCCAAGGTGTTTTCCTCCTGCAGCCCGCGCAAATAGCGTGGCTGTCTTGTTACCGCAATTGTTCTACGCCGGGTAGAACCTGTCGGTACTAGTTTACGGCCTCCGCGGAATCGCCCGGAGCATCATGGCGCAGGGTCAGTCCGGACAGCATCCACAGGACGCCGCTGATGATGGCCCCGCCGCCGGCAACGCCGAGGAGGGCGTGCGGGCCGAGGCCGATGAAGAACGGCAGCGCGATCGCAGTGCCCAGTCCGATCACGCCGGAGGCGATCCAGTCACGGGCCAGCACGGACCGGCCGCGGCCACGAATGCCCGCGAACAGCTCCGCGGCGCCGGCCACGCCCAGGCCCAGAGCCGCGATGGTTCCGAAGACGAGCGGGGCGGGGATCAGGGCCACGGCCGCGCCGGCTCCGGCCAGGGCTGCCCCGCCGGCGGAAAGGACTCTGCCAGCGCCTTCCCGCGGGGGGAATCCGGTCTTGGGTACGGTCCAGATCATCACCACACCGGTGGCCAGCAGGTAGAGGCCGCCGGCCCAGCCCATGCCCGATTCTGGCGGCGCCGCCCAGAACACGGTGACCGCGCCAAACACGAGCGCGACGGCCGCCCTGACAAGCACGGGCTTGAAGAGGTCGGCCGCGGCGCGGATGGCAGGGGTCGCGTCAGGCGCTGCGGGAAGAGTCACCCGTCCAGTTTAGTGCGAAGCCGCGGCTTCGCACGCCTGCCGGTGGTGCCTGTCCGCACTCACCGCGCGCCGAGCACCATCCACCGGTCCGTCCTGGCCCGGAGGCCCAGCGTCAGCGCCCGCGCCGCCATGTAGCCGAGTGAGAACGCGGCCCACAGCCAGAGCAATCCCGCGCCGGCACCGGCGTCGGAATAAAGCACGGCCAGCAGCAGCGGCAGGTAGGCAGCGAGGTTGACGACGCCGGCGATCGCCAGGTAGCGGGCGTCGCCCGCGCCGATGAGGACGCCGTCAAGGACGAAGACGTACCCGGCCAGCGGCTGCCCGGCGGCGAGCACCCAGAGGGCGAGGGTGAGTGCCGCCCGGACTTCGGCGTCGGGTGTGAAGAGGGCGCCCGCCCACGGTGCCGCGGCTGCCAGAAGGATTCCGGTCAGGACGCCGAAGCCGACCCCCCACCGGGTCATGGTGCGCGTCAGCGCTCGTGCCGCCACCGGCCGGGCCGCGCCGAGTTCCTTGCCGATCAAGGCCTGGGCCGCGATCGCGAGGGCGTCGAGGGCGAAAGCGAAGAACGTGAAGATGGTCATGGCCAGCTGATGCGCGGCGAGATTGACCGGCCCCTGGGCGGTGACCACCACTACCGTGGCGAGAATCGCGATCCGCAGGCTGAGCGTGCGCAGCATCAGCCAGGAACCCACCCCGGTCAGGGCCCGGATGCCACGCCAGTCCGGCCGCAGGGACACCCCGTGGTTGCGGGCGTTGCGCCGGACGATCAGCACATAGACGGCCGCCATGGCCCACTGCGCGATGCTCGTGCCCACGGCCGAGCCGGTCACGGACCAGCCCAACCCGTAGACGAGGACCAGGTTCAGCGCGATGTTCAGCGTGAAACCCGCGGCGGCGACGATCAGCGGGGTCCGGGTGTCCTGGAGTCCGCGCAGCACCCCGGTGCCCGCGAAGATGAGCAGCATCGCCACGAGGCCGGGCATGGACCCGCGCAGGTAGTCCACGGCAAAGGCATGCACCTCGCCGTCGGCGCCCATCAGGTCCAGGAGCGGGCCCGCGGCCAGGAACCCGGCGACCGCAAGGGCGAGTCCGAGCAGCAGCGCCAACCAGATGCCGTCGCGCCCGGCGGCGAGGGCTTTGGCCAGCTGGCCGTTGCCGATGGCCCGCGCCACTGCCGGGGTGGTGGAGTAGGCGAGGAACACCATCAGTCCGACTGCCGTGTGCAGGACCGCCGATGCCAGCCCGACGCCGGCCAGTTCGGCCACGCCGAGATGGCCCACAATGGCCGAATCCGCGAGCAGGAACAGCGGCTCGGCGATCAGGGCGCCGAAGGCCGGCACTGCCAGGCGCAGGATTTCCCGGCGCTGCCCGGTAGTCGGCGGCGGGGCGGTGGACAGCGGCGGGGAAGGTTGCACGCGTTAACCCTAGCCGGGCCACCGAATCGACCCAGCGCGTCATTTAGTTGACATTTCAACTAAATATCCGGAAGACTGGATCTTGAACGCAACCGAAGCCGCGGCGGCTGAGAGCCGCGACGCCCCCTACTTACGAAACGGTATTTCCCATGAACCAGCCCGCCCTGACCACCTCCGCCCGAACCATCCTGCGCGTCATCGCCGGCTTCCTTTTCGCCGCCCACGGCTGGCAGAAGTTCAACGAATTCACGATCGCAGGCACCCAGGCCGCCTTCACCCAGATGGGTGTTCCGGCAGCCCAGGCCGTGGCTCCCGTCGTCGCGACCCTCGAGCTCGTCGGCGGTGTCGCGCTGATCCTGGGCGTGCTCACCCGCGTGTTTGCGGTCCTCCTCGCACTGGACATGCTCGGCGCCCTGTTCATGGTCCACGCCTCCGCCGGCGTCTTCGTCGCAACCGGCGGCTATGAACTCGTCCTGATCCTGGCGGCCGCCGCCGCAGCCGTGGCACTCGTCGGTGCGGGCACGTTCTCCGCCGACCGCGCCCTCTTCGGCCGCACCGACGCGAAGCTCCGCGTCCTGGCCTAAGGCATCCATGGCATAGCTCACGGCCTGGAGCGCGACGGCGGGCGGTCACCTTTTGGTGGCCGCCCGCCGTCGTGTGTCTCCGGCTTATGGCGCGGTTATGGCGTGGTTGTGGCCTGCAGGAGAGCGATTGTGTCGCTGGCCGGCCGCGCCTGCCGGGCCAATCAGTAAACTCACAATATGAGCGAGAACGCGCCCAATTCCGTGACCCTGCGCTTCCTGGCGGCCCCCACCGATGTCGGCCACAGCGGCTCGGTCGACGCCGGCACCGTGCTCGAGTGGGTGGACAAGGCGGCCTATGCCGCCGCCGTCGGCTGGGCAAAGTCCTACTGCGTGACGGCCTACGTGGGGAACATCCACTTCGCGGACCCGGTCAACAGTGGCGACATGGTGGAGGTCGAGGCCACGATCGTGTACACCGGGCGGTCCTCGATGCATATCCGCACCGTGGTGTCCTCGGGCGATCCGAAGGGCGGACCCGCCACCATGCGCAGCCAGTGCATCGTGATCTTCGTGGCCGTGGGCGCAGACGGCAAGCCCATACCGGTGCCGCAGTTCGTCCCTGAGACGCCGGACGAAATCGAACAGCGGGACCACGCGCTGGCCCGGATCAAGGTCCGCGAGGACATCGTGGAGGCCATGAGCGGACAGGAATATACCGACGCCGGCACGGCCGAGAGCGTGGTGCTGCGGTTCATGGCCGCGCCCACGGATGTGAACTGGGGCGGCAAGGTGCACGGCGGCATCGTCATGAAGTGGATCGACGAGGCTGCCTATGTCTGCGCCTCCCGCTACTGCGGCAAGGACACCGTGGCCGTATTCTCCGGCGGTGTCCGGTTCTACCGGCCGCTGCTGATCGGCCACGTCGTAGAGGTGGAGGCCCGTCTGGTCTACACCGGCACCAAGGGCATGCACATCGCCGTCCACGTCCGCTCCGGAGACCCCAAGGGGCGCGAGCTGAACCTGACCACGTACTGCCTGACGGTCATGGTCGCCCGCGACGAGACCGGCACCTCGGTCCCGATTCCGCAGTGGGTGCCGGTGTCAGCGGAGGATATCCGGCTGCACGCCCACGCCCGCGAACTGCTGGAAATCCGCGGCCGGGCCCCGGGGAACCGGCTGCCCAACCACCTGCTCGCGGCCCGCGACCACTAGCCGGGCGGGGCTAGAAGCCGCCGCCACCGCCGGCGTCGGCGGCCATGTTGGCAAACCGCGAGTAGTGGCCCTGGAAGGCCACCACAATGTCTTTTGTGGGGCCGTTACGGTGCTTGGCGATCAGGATGTCCGCCTCGCCCGCGCGCGGGGACTCCTTGTCATAGACGTCTTCGCGGTGCAGCAGGATCACCATGTCGGCATCCTGCTCGATGGAGCCGGATTCGCGCAGGTCCGAGACCATGGGGCGCTTGTCCTGGCGCTGCTCGGAGCCACGGTTCAGCTGCGACAGCGCGATCACCGGCACCTGGAGTTCCTTGGCCAGGAGCTTCAGGGCACGGGAGAACTCGGAGACTTCCTGCTGGCGGGATTCCACTTTCTTGCCCGAGCTCATGAGCTGCAGGTAGTCCAGGATCACCAGCTTGAGGTCATGCTGCTGCTTCAGGCGCCGGCACTTGGCCCGGATCTCCATCAGCGACATGTTGGGGCTGTCATCGATGAACAGCGGCGCATCGTTCATCCGGCCCATGGTGGTGGCAATCTTGGACCACTGCTCGTCCTTGATGGTGCCCTTGCGGAGGTCCTGGAGACCGATCGTGGCCTCGGCGGACAGCAGGCGCATGGCGATCTCGTTGCGGCCCATTTCGAGGGAAAACATGACGGTCGCGAGGTTGTTCTTGATGGCGGCCGAGCGGGCGAAGTCCAGCGCGAACGTGGACTTGCCGACGGCCGGGCGGGCGGCGATGACGATCATCTGGCCGGGATGCAGGCCGTGGGTGAGTTCATCGAGCTCGTAGAAGCCGGTGGGTACACCCACCATGCCCTCGCCGCGGTGGCCGGAGGCCTCGATCTCGTCCACGGTGGATTCCATGACGTCCTTGAGGACCACATAGTCCTCCGCGGTCCGGCGTTCGGCGACGGCGTAGACCTCGGCCTGGGCCTGGTTGACCAGGTCTTCGACCTCGCCGTCCTGTCCGTAGCCGAGCTGGACGATCTTGGTGCCGGCGTTGACCAGGCGGCGCAACACCGCGCGTTCGCCCACGATTTCAGCGTAGTAACCGGCGTTGGCCGCCGTGGGGACCGTCTGGATGAGTTCGTGCAGGTAGGCGGGTCCGCCGATCCTGTTGATTTCGCCGCGCTTGGTCAGCTCGTCCGAGACGGTCACGGCGTCCGCGGGCTCGCCGCGGCCATAGAGGTCGATGATGGCCTCGTAGATGGTTTCGTGCGCCGGACGGTAGAAGTCCTGGCCACGCAGGATCTCGACGACGTCTGCGATGGCGTCCTTGGACAGCATCATGCCGCCCAGGACTGACTGCTCCGCGGGGATGTCCTGCGGAGGCTTGCGGCTGCCCTCGGCTCCCCGCGTACCCTCGACTGAGTCCAGATGCGTAACTGACAAAACTGCCGTCCTTCATTGTGTGCCGTGGCGGATGTCCGTTCGCCGCGGCGCGTAAGCACTGCGCCTTATGCCCAATGCCCTCGTACCCAGTGCTTTACAGCCAAGCGCCGTATCCCGGCGGGTCAACGCCCAGCCGCGGCGGTGCTCAACGGCCGTGATGCCGAACTGCTGTCATTGCGGAGCTGTGATGCGTACCTGCTGTGTTGCCGAACTGCTGTGATCCCGAACTGCTGTGATCCCGAACTGCTGTGTTGCCGAACTGCTGTGATGCGGGCGGCAAAACCCGGCACATGCCGGCCGCTCTATTCTTACCAGTCAGCTCCGACAGTTCGCGCCGGACCAGCAACCGCCGTTATCCACAGTGCTGGTGCGGCCGCAGGGCGCCGGATCCCGGAGCCGGTGTCCTGGTGGGCACCATCCGGCGACCGCAGGTTTTTCCGCTTCCCACGCCCGATATCCTGCTACGTTATCCGCCGCCGGGGCAGGCACCAACCCGGCCGCTCCGCTGCCCTGTGGATAACCTGTGCACTAGTGCCTGATGCTTGTGCACAGTCTGTGGGTAGAGCTGTGGATAGAAAAAAAGTTAAGCCTGTAATCAGTGCTTGACCTGCGGAAATGTTGCATTCATCTTGTGGACACAAAACAATTTCCGCCAAGCTTCATCCACAGCCTGCACCTTGGAGCTGGGGATACGATGCGGCACAGGAGGCCACATTTGCCGCCCGATACGCACATTTTGTGACCGGATTCATTCCCGCCGAGCCGAATTGACGCCAGCAGCGGCGCACTGTACGCGAGGTGCGGAACATGCTGTGGATAACCGCAATCTGGCATAAGCTCTAATCATGGGCGATGTACTGATAGTCATGTTGCCTGCCCTCATCCTCGCGGCGGTGCTCTGGGCGGCGGTCACGGCGTTGAAGCCGCGGAACCACGGCATCTCAGATGCCGAGCGTTACCAGCAGGAACTGGCGCTCAAGTCCCAGGCCCACTACGCGGCACAGGTCCGGGCTGCCGAGGCCTCCCGCGCCCGGATTGAAGCTACCACGCGCCCCAGCCAGAACTCCCAGCAGCAATCGCAGCAGGCCGACCACGCCCGCTCCGCCCTTTTGGGCCGGGACAGCTCCGGCCACCAGGATGCGTTGTCCGCCATTGGACACCTGAGCCCACAGCTCCTCTTGCAGCTCCAGTCGCTGGCCCACGACGGCCACAAGACGAAGGCCGTCCGGCTGCTGCGGCAATCGACGCGCTCGGACCTGAAGACCGCAAAGAATTACGTAGATCGGCTCTAGCACATGGACTCCCTGCTCATTCCCGTACTGATCCTGGTGCTCGTGGCCGCCGCCGTACTGCTGGCGATACGGGCGTGGAGCCGCCGCGGCGAACGCACCATGCCGGCACCAGCGCCGCAGCCGGACCCCAACTCCGCGGAGCTGGCCCGGACGGCGGCCGACAGGCTCACCGAGGACCAGCACCGGCAGCTCTACGCGCTGATCGCGCAGGGGCAGGCCATGACCGCCATCAAGGTCTACCTCGAGGCCACAGGCGAGGGCCTACGGGCGTCCCGCGACGCCGTCGCGGCGCTGGCAGCCCACCCCCAGCCCTTCCGCGCCCCTGAGCCGGCGCCGGCGGCCGTTCCGGACGACGACGACGTGCCCCAGCGGTTCTCGTACCGCTACCGCGCGATCGCCAGCAAGGGCGATGTCACCCGCGAGGTGAGCAGCAACATGCTCAATGATGAGATCTACGGGAGGATCCGCACCCTGGCCAAGAGCGGCGACACCGAGGCCGCAGCGACCGCCCTGACCCGCCACTCGGATATTTCCATGAAACAGGCCCGGGAATTCATCGCACTGCTTGGCGACTGAGCCCCGCGGGGCCCGCGCCGGCTCCGGGCCACCGGCACGGCCGGGGCCCGGCAGGGCTAGAAGTCGAACAAGTCCCCCAGCCAGCCTTCCTTCTTCTTCGGACGACGGCGGTCATCGTAACGCGGCTGCTCATACCTGGACTGGTCGGGACGCGGACGGTCGCGGCGGTCATCGTACCGGCGCTCGTCATAGCGGCGGTCATCCGGACGCCGATCGTCCCGGCGCGGGTCGAGGTTGTACAGCGGCGGCGGAATGTGGCCAGCAACCGCAGGTGAAAACTCAGCAGGTGAAAACGACGCAGGTGAAAACTCAGCAGGTGAAAACGCCGCAGGTGGCATCGCTGCCGGCGGCAGTGGTTTAGCGGGGACGCCGGCTGCCGGGCCCAACGACTCCGCCGCACGGTCAATGATCTTGTCCAGCTCTCCCCGGTCCAGCCACACCCCGCGGCATTGGGGGCAATAGTCAATCTCCACGCCGCTGCGTTCACTCATGATCAGGTCAATAGAATCCACGGGACATTTCATGTCCCGGACAACGAGCGGGCGGCCGAAAAGGTTCGGACGGCGCTGAATGCCCGGGAGCCCTGCGCCGGGCAGACCTACCGCTGGGCAGCGATCCCGGCCAGCAGCTGCTCAAACGGCAGGGACTCCAGCGCGACCGGCTTCTGCTGCGGCCCTGAGTCCTGCAGCAGGGCGACAAACTCCCCCGCCGCCCGGTCCACGCGCACCGACAGTGGCGAGCCGCCGTCGTCGTTGTTTCCCCAGTCCTGCGGCCCGGCGAAAACCGCGGTGGCGGCGATCCGGGTGCGCAGGTAGGTGAACAGCGGCCGCATCGCGAAGTCCAGCACCATCTGGTGCCGGTCCGTGCCGGCGGTGGCCCCGATCAGCACGGCCTTGCCTTCGAGCGCCTTGGGATCGAGCACGTCGATGAAGGACTTGAAAAGCCCGCTGTAGGACGCGCTGAACACGGGGCTGACGGCGATCAGGCCATCAGAGGCCTCGACGCCGGCAATCACTTCGGCGAGCCGCGGAGCCGCATACCCGGTTACAAAGTTGTTGGCGATGTCCACGGCGAGGTCCCGCAACTCCAGGACCTCGATGTCCACGGCGTAGCCGGCCGCGGCAAGCTGCCGTTCGGCCGAGGCCGCCAGCTGGTCCGCGAGCAGGCGGCTTGAGGAGGGGACGCCGAGTCCGGCGGAGATAACGGTGATACGGCGGGTTTCCACGGAGTGCTCCTAAGTTGAATCCTGGTCAGCAACGCGACTACATGCGTTTGCATCTACCTTTAGAAGCGGCGGGATAGGGGATTTATTCCCGGCCACCCTCCCCGCCTGACAGGAATGTCGCGCTCTGCAAGACTGCCCTCATGGCAGAAAACAAAACGCAGGCAACCGGCGCGTCGGTTCAGGAGTTCCTGGCCGCCGTCGAGCATCCGGTCCGGCGCGCCGACGGGTTCCGCCTGCTGGCACTGATGTCCGAAATAACGGGCGAACCGGCGCAAATGTGGGGTCCGACGATTGTGGGCTTCGGCCGCTACCACTACAAGTACGCGAGCGGCAGGGAGGGCGATGCCGCGGCGGTGGGCTTCTCCCCCAGGAAATCCAGCCTGTCGCTCTACGGCCTGACATATGGACCGGAGGCCGCCGAACTCCTCGGCAGGCTGGGCAGGCACAAGCTCGGCGCCGGCTGCCTGTACGTCAACAAGCTCGACGACGTCGACGAGGCCGTGCTCACCGAACTCGTCCGGCTCGGCTACCGGCATGTCACCACGGCGCTGCACCACGCCTAAGGGGATCCGCCCCGCCAAAGCAACGCGGGGTCACCTACGGCCCATGACGCCGTCCAACATGGACCGCAAGTGACCTCGTGTTGGGGTTAAAGCAGAAGGCCCCCGCCTTCGGTCCTCAGAGAGGTCCGGAGGCGGGGGCCTTCCAGCAGTTCAGGACTGCAGCCGGTGAGGGCTACTTGCCTGCGACTACGTCGAGTTCGATCACAGCGGAAACGTCGTCGTGCAGACGGACGTTTGCCTGGTAGGAACCGGTCGACTTGATGTGTGCCGGCAGTTCAACCTTGCGCTTGTCGATGCGGCCCAGGCCTGCGGCCTCAACAGCGTCGGCCACGTCGCCCTGCTTGACGGTGCCGAACAGGCGTCCGGTTGCGCCAGCCTTGACGACCAGCTTGACCGGCTTGGCGGAGAGTGCAGCAGCCTGCTTCTGAGCGTCTTCCAGGGAAGCGTGCTCGCGGGCAACGCGGGCAGCCTTGATGGACTCAACCTGCTTCTCGCCACCCTTGGACCAGGTCAGGGCGAAGTTGCGGGGCAGCAGGTAGTTACGTGCGTAACCGTCCTTGACCTCGACAACGTCGCCAGCAGCACCGAGACCGGTTACTTCGTGGGTCAGAATGAGCTTTGCCATTTTAGTTAATCCCTTCCTTAGCCGCGGCCAGCGCCGGAGTAAGGCAGCAGAGCAACTTCGCGGGCGTTCTTGATTGCCTGGGCGATCTTGCGCTGTTCCTGCACCGTGACGCCAGTGACGCGACGGGCGCGGATCTTTCCGCGGTCGGAGATGAACTTGCGCAGCAATGCTACGTCCTTGTAGTCGATGACAGTGATGTCAGCGGCCTTCAAGGGGTTGGACTTTGGTTTGGGCTTACGGAGTTCAGCCTTAGCCATCGTGGAGCTCCTATTCGATGGAGCCCGTGGATATTGATCCACGGGATGGTGGTGATCCGGCGCAGTCTGCACCAGACCGCCTTGCGGCGGCCAGTCGGTTTTCGTTGCCGGACCTTAGATGTTGTTTAGAAGGGAGGTTCGGAATCCGGGCCGTTGCCCCAGCCGCCGCCCGCATTGCTGACCCCGGGCGTGGCCCACGGGTCTTCCTGCGCGGCGGGCTGGTTGCCGCCCCATGTCCCACCGGTGTTGCCGCCCTGGTTTGCACCCTGGCCGCCACCGAATCCACCGCCGCTGTTGCCGCCGCCGAAGCCACCCTGACCACCCTGACCGCCGGAGCGCTGGGTGCGGTTGACCTTGGCGTTGGCGTAGCGCAGGCTCGGGCCGATTTCATCGACCTCAAGCTCGATAACGGTGCGCTTCTCGCCTTCTTTTGTTTCGTAGGAACGGCTCTTCAAGCGGCCGGAGACGATAACGCGCATGCCCTTGGTCAGGGACTCGGCGACGTTTTCGGCTGCTTCGCGCCAGACCGAAGCGCGGAGGAACAGGGTTTCCCCGTCCTTCCACTCATTGGACTGCCGGTCGAAGGTGCGGGGAGTAGAAGCGATGGTGAAATTCGCTACGGCCGAACCGGACGGTGTGAACCTGAGTTCGGGGTCATTGGTGAGGTTACCGATAACCGTGATAGTGGTTTCGCCTGCCATCTACTGCCTCCTTGTGCGTTCCTGCGGGGATGAAGATTGAAGGTTGGCCGCTGAATTACTCAGCAACAACTTTCTGCTCTTCGGGGCGGGTGATCTTGGTGCGCATGATGGTCTCGTTGAGACTCAGCTGGCGGTCAAGTTCCTTGGCGGTAGCCGGCTCGGCGGTGAAGTTCACCACGGCGTAGATACCTTCGGACTTCTTCTGGATTTCGTAAGCCAGGCGACGACGGCCCCAGATGTCAACCTTTTCGATGGTTCCACCATCGTTGGTGATGACGTTCAGGAACTTCTGAAGCGACGGCTCAACGGCACGCTCTTCGACCTCGGGGTCGATGATTACCATCAATTCGTAAGGACGCATATGTGAACCCACCTCCTTTGGGCTAAGCGGTTACGGCATTTCCGTAACAGGAGGTTCATTTGCGGTGTCATGCCTGCCCGGCCGCCGGAACGGAGGCAGGGCGCAGCACAGACTTCAATAGCTTAGTGCATGCGGGCCGGAATCCGCGATTCCGTGCCTCCACCGTACGGCCCGGCGGCGTGGCCGGGAAGAGCGTCGACGGCCATGTGGATAACCGCCACACGGCCAGCGTTCAGTCGGGGGGCGCATCGGCTGTGCCATGATCTGAAAATGCACACCAACCCCTCGTCAGCCGTGCCGCCGCCACTCCGCCGCAGCCGTCTCCGCTTCGCCGCCATGGTGCTGTTGGGGCTACTCGCCGCCGGGGCGGCCGGAATGTCAGGGCACTGGGTGCAGGCTCCCACGATTGGCTGGTGCGCCGCCGCCTTGACCTACGTCGTCTGGGTCTGGCTGGTTATCGGCCGCCTCGACCCCGCGGACACGCGGTTGCACGCCACAACGGAAGACCCGGCCCGGAGCACGACGGACCTGCTTATCCTGGCCGCCAACGCCGCCAGCCTGGCGGCGGCGGGAGCGGTCATCGTGGATTCGCACAACAACACTGACACCCTCTCCAGGATTGCCGGCGGGCTGCTCGCGGTAGTCTCGGTGGCGCTGTCCTGGACCCTGGTCCAGACGCTGTTCACACTGCGGTACGCGGAGCTGTACTACGGCACGGGCGCGAGGGCAGGCTCCCGGGTGGGCGGCATCGACTTCAACCAGAGCCGGCCGCCGCAGTACACCGATTTCGCCTACTTAGCCACAAGTCTGGGCATGACGTACCAGGTATCGGACACCGCGCTGCAGAACCATGGCATCCGGGCCGAGGCCCTCAAGCACAGCCTGCTCTCCTACCTCTTTGGGACCATCATTCTGGCAACCACCATCAACCTCGTAGTCGGCGTCGCCGCGTAGGGCGCCAGGCGTCAGGCCGCCGTCCGGAAGAACGTCCGGGTCACCGCGGCCAGCCGGTGCGGGTCCTCGACGCCGCACAGCTCGCGCGCCGAATGCATCGACAGCAGGGCGACCCCGACGTCGACCGTCCGGATTCCCAGCCGGGTGGCGGTCAGCGGGCCGATCGTCGACCCGCACGGCATCACGTTGTTGGAGACGAATTCCTGGTACGGAATACCGGCGTCGGTGCACAGCCGGGCCCAGAGGGCGGCGCCGGCGGCGTCGGTGGCGTAGCGCTGGTTGGCATTGATCTTCAGCAGCGGACCACCGTTGAGGACCGGCCGGTTGGCGGGATCGTGCCGCTCGGGATAGTTCGGGTGCACGGCGTGGCCGGCGTCCGCGGAGACGCAGAACGACGCCGCGAAGGCCTGCCGCCGCTGGCTTGCAGAGGCGCCGAGTCCGTCCGAGATCCGCACGAGGACGTCTTCGAGGATGGGCCCGCACGCCCCGGACCGGGACGCCGAGCCGATTTCCTCGTGGTCGAAGGCGGCCAGCACGGCAATCGGCGCACCGTCCGGCACGGGTGTGGCGGCGTGCGCCATCAGCGCCGTGAGCCCGGCGTGCGTCGCGGAGAGGTTGTCGAGCCGGCCGGAGGCGAAGAATTCGCCCCTGGCGCCGAACACCGCCGGCGCCTGGGTGTCTGCGATGACGACGTCGTACCCGCCGATCTGCGCCGGATCCACCTCGGCATTGGCAACGCGGTCCGCGAGGAGTCCGAGCAGGTCCTCGCCGGCGGGATCGCCCAGGCCAAAGACCGGATTCATGTGCTGCTGCTTGTCCAGGGCCAGGCCCTCATTGACGGCCCGGTCCAGGTGGATGGCGAGCTGCGGGAAGCGCAGCAGCGGGCCGGTGGCCGTGAGGTGCTGCGTGCCGTCGCGCATGACGAGCCGGCCGGCGAGCTGGAGTTCGCGGTCCAGCCAGGAGTTCAGGAGGGGTCCGCCGTAGACCTCGACGCCGGCCTGCAGCCAGCCGAACTTGCCGGTGGTGGGCTTCGGCTTGAGTTTGAAGGAGGGCGAGTCCGTGTGCGCGCCGAGGATGTTGAAACCGGTGGTCGGTCCGGCGCCTGCCGGCACCACCCAGGCGATGAAGGCGCCGTCGCGGATCACGTAGAACTTGCCGGCGGCGGCCGCGGGCTCCGGCCAGGGCTGCAGTTCGTCCAGGCCGGTGAAGCCCGCCGCGTCCAGCCGGCGCGCGGCCTCGTGGACGGCGTGGAAGCTCGACGGCGACGCGCTGACGTACGCGCCGAGGTCCTGGATGTGCTCTGCGGCAGTGCTCGGTGTGGGCATGGCTCCGAGTCTAGCCCGGCACGCACGGGCCCCGGGGGCCGCGGTGCCGGGCGACGCCGCGCCTAGACGGTGACGTTGAGACCGGCGGCGTAGCCCGCGGCCACCGAGCCGGTGATGGTGGCCAGCTGGTAGATGCCGCCGTCGTTGCCGAACACGTTGTCGGACTTCAGCGTGGTGCGGGGGAAGTTCTGCGCGCTGGATTCGTACCCGGCCGATGCGTAGACCTCCTTGCACGCGGCCTCGGTCAGCGCGATCTGTGACACCGCCAGGACCTGGCCGGCCGCCGTCGCATTGTTCATGGACTCGAACACTTCGAAGTGGATGTGCGGCCAGCGGCCGTTGTAGGCGCCGGGGTAGATGGTCTTGAACGTGACCTGGCCGTTGGCGTCGGCCTCCTGGACGCCGCGGAGGTAGTTCTGGTTCTGAAGCCCCGAATCGTACATGGAGTATTTGCCCTCGCGGTCACAGTGCCAGGCGTACACCGCGGCACCGGCCAGCGGGGTGCAGCCGTTGGCGTTGTCGAGAAGGGTCAGCGTGACGGTCAGCGGTACGCCCTCGGCTGTGCTGGTGGAGGTCCCGAAGCTGGATGTGATGTCCTGACGGACCACGCCGGATGCCTCGAGGACGTTGGGTCCGTTGGAACCGTCACCGGGGTAGGGGCCGGCGGTTTCCTGCGGGATTTCGACCCCGCACTCGGCGATCGCCCGGGTGAGCGTCGGAGTGGCCGAGGCCGACGCGGCCGAGGGCGCCGGGGCTGTTGCCGCCGAGGTCCCCGCGGCCGACGTCGAACTGCCGCTGGTGCCGCTGGTGCCGCTGGTGCCGCCCGGGCTGCAGGCCGCAAGGGCTGCGGCCGTTCCCGCGCTGAGGAACATGCCCAGCGATCGGCGGCTGACGAGGGTGGAGAGATCGAATTCCAGGCCGCGGTCGTGGTTGGGGTGCGGCTCGTGCGGGGGCTGCGGCATTTTTGTCATGACCCCATCGAACCCGGCAGCGCTATGGGCTGGCTAGTCCCTTCCTGTGACGCGGCTGTGCCCCGGCACGCATGGACATGCCCTCCCCTCGGCCCGGGGACGCGGCTGTGCCCCGGCACACATGGACATGCCCTCCCCTCGGCCCGGGGACTGGGCATGCCCCCCGGCACGCATGGATATGCCCTCCCCTCGCGCCGGGCAGTGGACATGATGGCGCTATGTCCAGTGGTGGGCGCAGGGGGAGGGCATGTCCGGTGGTGCGGGACGGCCGCGGGGCCTTCCGGGGCTACGACACCGGGCGGGCGCCCACTGTGGCGTCTTCAGCGCCAGGCTCGGCGTCAACCGGGGTGGCGTCACCGGCAGGCGCCTCGCCGGCACCTGTTTCGGGAACAGCGGCCTTGGCACCGTTCCTGCGGTAGCGAATGACCCCGATCCCCACGACGACGGCGGCGAGAGCCAGCGAGAGCAGCAGCGATTCCCGCGTGGATTCCAGGATCACCATGCCGATCAGCAGGGCCACGATGCTCACGATCGACACCCAGGTCAGGTACGGGAAGAGCCACATTTTCAGCTGGAGGTCCTTGGCGGCGGCGCCCATGCGGCGGCGCAGGATCAGCTGGGAGGTCGCGATGACGAGCCACACGAACAGCGCGATGGCGCCGGAGGTGTTGACCAGGAACAGGAAGACCGTGTCCGGGGCGACGTAGTTCAGTCCGACGGTAACGAAGCCGACCACGGTGGAGGCCAGTACCGCGGCAGCGGGCACGCCGCGCTTGGAAATCCGCATCCACGACTTGGGGGCGTCACCGCGGCGGGACAGCGAGAACAGCATGCGGCTTGCGGTGTAGAGCCCGGAGTTCAGGCAGGAGAGCACCGAGGTCAGCACCACAATGTCCATGATGGTTCCGGCGCCGGGGATGCCGAACAGCTCAATGACCGCGACGTAGGGGCTCTTGGCGACGGAAGCGGAGTTCCAGGGCAGCAGGGTGACCACAATGGCGATGGAGCCGATGTAGAACACGAGGATGCGCCAGACAGTGGACTTCACGGCCTTCTTGACGGCATCGACCGGGTTCTCGGATTCGCCGGCGGCAATGGTGGCAATTTCCGCGCCGAAGAACGAGAACACCACCACGAGGATGCCGGCCAGGACGGCGCCGGGGCCGTTGGGCATGAACCCGCCGTTGCCGATCAGGTTGTCCAGGCCGGGCGCCGGAACGCCGGGGATGAGGCCCAGGATCGCGGCGACGCCGAAGAGCAGGAAGAGCACGATTGCCGCGACCTTGATGGAAGCGAACCAGAACTCGAACTCGCCGAACGACTTAACGGACCCGAGGTTGGTCAGCGTCAGCAGCACCATCAGGGCAAGCGCCCACACCCACTGGTCAATGCCGGGGACCCAGCGGTGCATGATCGCTGCCCCAGCCGTTGCCTCGATGCCGAGGACAATGATCCAGAACCATGCGTAGAGCCAGCCGATGCTGAACCCGGCCCAGCGGCCCAGGGCCTTGTCCGCGTAGGTGGAAAATGAGCCGGTTTCCGGGTTGGCCGCGGCCATCTCGCCCAGCATCCGCATGACGAGGATGACGACGAGTCCCGCCGCGGCGTACGCAACCAGGATGCCGGGGCCGGCCTGCTGGATCGCCGCACCCGAACCGACAAACAGTCCGGCGCCGATCACTCCGGCGATGGCAATCATGGACAGATGCCTGGGTTTCAGGGATTTTGAAAGCTGCTGGTCAGCGGGCATGGAAGCGCCGTCCTTCGTGGGGGGTTCAGGCCCGCTCGATGCCGGCACGGAATCGAATCCATGCTGTGCGGCGGACCACAATGTCGTTTCACACTAGACCGCGCGGCGGACCGTCCGTCTTGTGCAGTCCCACAAATGACGGCGGGTCAGACCGGGCCATCACCCAACGCGAGGGCCATAGGGTCAACCAAAGTTGCCTCACGGGCAATTCGGCAATGTGCCTGAAACCACTGCTTCAGGTACTACCTGCCGGTAACCTGCCTTGCGGCGGCAGGGCGGCGGCGGTCAGTAGTCCGCGTTGCTTGGCACCACGAGGCCGGTCTCATATGCGTACACCACGGCCTGGACGCGGTCGCGGAGGTGGAGCTTGGTCAGGATCCGGCGCACATGCGTCTTGACGGTGGCCTCGGACAGGAAGTATCGGTGCGCGATTTCGGCATTGGAGAGTCCCTCCGCCATCGCCCCGAGCATCTCGTTTTCGCGGGGCGTCAGGTCTTCCAGCAACGGATCCCGCGCCGGGCGTGCGGGGCTGCCGGCCTGCTGGCCGCCGGCGCCGCCTGTCCCTGCAGGATCCGTGCCGCCTGCACCGCGGACATAGGTCTCCAGCAGCCGCTGCGTAACACGGGGTGCCACCACGGCGTCGCCGCTGGCCACCACCCGGACCGCGCTGACCAGTTCTGCCGGCGCCACGTCCTTGAGCAGGAACGCAGAGGCCCCTGCCCGCAGTGCTGCAAAGGCGTATTCATCGAGGTCAAAGGTGGTCAGGATGATGATTTTGGCGTCGGAGCCCGAGGCGGCGATCGCCCGGGTGGCCTCGATCCCGTCCAGCACCGGCATCCGTACATCCATCAGGACGACGTCGGGCGCGAGCTCCCGGACGTGGCGGACCGCTTCGGCGCCGTTGGATGCCTCGCCCACGATGCGCAAATCGTCTTCACCCTCCAGGATGAGGCGGAAGCCCATCCGAAGCAGCGGCTGGTCATCCACCAGCAGGACGCGTACCGGCGTGTTGTCGGACATTGTTCCCCCTTGATTCCGTGGCATTCTCGCCGTTGCAGTTCAGTTCCGCGTGCACGCGCCAGCCGCGGTCACCGGCGCGCCCGGCGTACACGGTGCCAGCGTAGATCCTGGCCCGCTCCCGCATCCCGGCGATTCCATGCCCGGTGCCGAAGGAGTCCAGTGCGTCAGGCTTCGCCTGCGCGCCGGTCCCGGGAGCCCCCGGGTCAACGGTGCCCCTGCCGTCGTCGAGCACTTCAATGGTGACGCGGGAGCCGTTCCGGACAATGCTGACCTCCACCCGGCTGAGGGCGCGGCCGTAGCGCAGCACGTTGGTCAGCGACTCCTGCACAATTCTGTAGACGGTCAGCTGGAACGCCGCATCGTCGGGCAGGGACGGGCCGGTGTGCGTGTAGTGCAGCGGCAGTCCCGCGGTGCGGAAGCCCTCGAGCAGTTTGGCCAGGCTGCCCCCGGCCACCAGCGGCTCGCGCGGGGCATGTCCGGTGGGGGCGTCCTCGCGCAGCACGCCAAGGACGCGCCGCATGTCGGCCAGCGCGGTGCGCCCGGTCCGGGAGAGTTCGGCCAGGACGCCGGCGGCGCGCTCCGGATCCTTCTTGACCACGACGGCGGCGCCGTCCGACAGGCTGATCATGACCGTCAGCGAGTGCGCCACGACGTCGTGCATTTCGCGCGCGATCCGGTTCCGTTCCGTGACCGAGCCCAGCTGCTGGGCCCGGGCGGCCCAGGCCGCGATCTCGTGCTCGTGCTCGCGCCGCTGCCGCACCGAGATCCCGATCCCCGTAGCGATCACATTCGAGAGCGCGATGCCGATGCCCGCCGCGATGCCCGTCAGCAGCTGGAAATTCTCCGGTGTGCGGACCGCCATGTCCGGGAGCCGGCCGTCCAGCGGGCCGACGGCCAGCAGGAAGTACAGGAGCAGCAGCGGAGCGGTGGTCAGGGCCAGTGCGGCGAGGGCGAACCGCCGGGTGCGGACGACGGCGACGGCGTACAGCGAAAACCAGAGCCCGGCGGAGACATTGGACCCCCAGGGATGCAGGAAGGTGACCGCCAGTTCCAGGGCCCCCACAACAGCCGCCACCCGCACCGGATACGCCCGCCGGAAGAGCAGGACCGGCGCGGCCGCGGCGAGCAGCACGGCCACCGGCCAGTCGCCGTGGATGACCGATTCGGCCGCCGTGGGCGTGACCAGGACCAGGTAGCAGAGCACCACCAGGACGTCCATGACCCGCGGATTGGCCAGCAGGTAGCGCCGGAGCCGGCCGCGGCGGCGGGCCGTGAGTTCAGCAAGGGACGCGTCGGCCGGTCCGGCCGGCGCGTCCCTGACAGGTACCGCATCGATCATGCTCTGAGCCTAAATGCTGAAGGGCTTGAACGCTGCCCGTGGCGCCGGCCTAGACGTCCCGCCTCTTGAGCAGGACGGCGGCCAGGAGCACCGGGATGACAACCCAGGCGCCCAGCACCAGGGCCGCCTGCCAGGCTTCGAGGGTGTCCGGGATGTGCTCCACCGCGGTCAGCGGATCCACGGTGTTGCCGGGCAGGTACTTGCGGGCCTCCACGAAGAAGTCGCCCGGAATGAGCTGGAACGCGATGGGTGCCACGAAGAACAGTCCCACCAGGCTCATGATGCCGCCCGCCGAGTTGCGGATCAGCGTGCCCAGCGCCATGCCGATGGCCGCGACCGCCGCCACGTAAATGCTGTTGACAAGGAGCAGCTTGACCGACTGCGGGCTGCCCAGGTCCAGGCCCAGGCCGTAGTTGTCCAGGATCGGCACGGATACGAATCCGGCGGCCAGGGTGGATGCGGCGGTGACGACGAAGGAAGTCACCACCACCACCACGAGCTTGGCCGCGAACGCGGGGATGCGTTTAGGCACCGCCGCGAACGTGGACCGGGCCATGCCCGTGGTGAACTCGGAGCTCATCAGCAGCACGCCGAGGGAGCCCAGGATCAGCTGGGCGAACGCGATGCCGGAGGTGGGCACACTGACGGCGATGTCGCCGCCCTGGGCCGCGAGCCTGGCCCCGACCTCCGGGTCCCGGGCCGCGGCCTCGGAGAACTGGCCCGTCCCCCAGGCCGAAAGCGCCCCGAACCCCACCATGACCACCACTGTTGAGCCGAGCAGGATCAGCGTGGAGAGCAGGGTGCGGAACTTGATGAATTCGGAGTTGAGGACCCGCAGGAAGCTGGGGCCGGGGCCGGAACTGCTGCCGTTTCCGGACCGCTGTGCGTCGGCGCCGCGGCGCGAGGGCGTGGATTCAACGGTTGTGGAGCTCATGGCTTAGTTGCCTCCGGCTTCGACGGGAACGGCGCCCGTGGTGATCAGCGAGTGGTATTCGACCTCATCCTTGGTCAGTTCCATGTAGGCCTCCTCGAGGCTGGCCTGCAGCGGGGTGAGTTCGTAGATCATGACGTGGTTCTCCAGCGCCGCAGTGGCGATCTGGCGCGGGTCCAGGCCTGTGACTTCGAGGAGTTCGCGCTCCTGGACCTCCACCGAGACCCCGGTCCCGGCCAGCAGCTGCATGAGCCGGTCCGACTGGTCGGTGCGGACCCGCGTCCGGCCCTGGCCCTTGCCGGTGATGATCTCCTGGATCGGGGCGTCCGCAATGATCCTCCCGCGGCCGATCACGATCAGGTGGTCCGCCGTGACGGCCATCTCGCTCATGAGGTGGCTGGAAAGGAAGACCGTGCGGCCCTCGGAGGCCAGGTACTTCACCAGGTTGCGGACCCACACCACCCCCTCCGGGTCAAGGCCGTTGACGGGCTCGTCCAGGATGACGGTCTGCGGGTCGCCCAGGAGGGCGGCGGCGATGCCCAGCCGCTGGCCCATGCCGAGCGAGAAGCCGCCGACCTTCTTCCTGGCCACCTCGGCCAGTCCCGTCATCTCAATGACTTCGTGAACCCGTTTCTTCGGGATGCTGTGGGTCGCCGCCATGGCCAGCAGGTGGTTGTAGGCGGAGCGGCTCGTGTGGACTGCCTTGGCATCGAGCAGCGCGCCGACGTCGCGCAGTGGGGCGGCGTGCCCGGTCAGCGGGGACCCGTTGACGGTCACCGAGCCCGACGTCGGCCTGTCCAGCCCCATGATCATGCGCATGGTGGTGGATTTTCCGGCCCCGTTCGGACCCAGGAAGCCGGTGACCCGGCCGGCTTCGACGGTGAAGTTGACGCCGGCGACGGCGGTCTTGTCGCCGTAAACCTTGGTCAGGCCTCGTGCTTCGATCATGGAAGCGTTCCTTTGCGTAGCGGGAGATGATCCGGGGCACCGCAGTCACGGGCCCGTCTGCACACCACGCTACCGAGGCAAGCTGCGTATTTCGCCGGTCTCAGGGATGATTCAGGGGCTAATCAGGGTAGTCCGGGAGGATGACAGGGGTTGGATGACGGGGTTCAGCCGAGGGGCGAGTAGTAGGTCAGCGCGCCGGGGCGGACCGTGAATTCCACCCGCCGCACCCCGGGCATGACCTCTCCGTCGACGGCGAGGACCATGGGCCCGTTCCCGGGTTCCACCGTGATCCGGTCCGTTTCGCTCAGATGGGTGATCCCGGACGTGGCCACGGTGCCCGTGAGCACGGCCCAGAGCAGGCGCAACCGGGCGAACGGCTCATCGGCAGTGATCATCCGCAGGTCCAGGACACCGTCCGCGAGTACCGGGCGCACCAGCGGCGCGTGGTCACGGGGGTAATAGCGGCCGCGGCCGATGTACAGGATCCACAGCCGGTGCCGCACCCCGTTGACGATCAGCGTGGTGGGGGTGCCGGCCGCGAAGGTCCGGAACATGGCCACCACTCCGGCCAGGGGTTTGCCCAGTGCCGGCTGGAGCTGCTCCCGCCGGCGGACCAGGTTCGGGTAGAGGCCGATGCTGGCCGTGTTGAGCATGATCAGCTCGAGCTGCTCCGGGCTGTCGGGGAGCCCGCGCTCGACACTCACGTGGCCGACGTCGGCCACGGCGGCCTCGCCGCGCGACGCCGCCTGCACGGCGTCCGCCAGGGTGGGGGTTCCGGCGTCGCGGGCGAAATGGTTCAGCGTTCCGCCGGGGAGCACCAGCAGCGGAAGGGAACGTTCGACGGCGGCGGCCGCCGCGGCGCCCACGGTTCCGTCGCCGCCCCAGACGCCCAGGGCCGCAATGCCCGGTCGGGTCGCGACCTGGGCGATGCCCGCGTCGACGGACTCACCGGGCCCGATTTCCTTTATATACGCCTTAGGGAATACTTTTTGCAGGGCGTCGACAGTCTCGTCAGCATAGGACCCGCCGAGGGTGTTGACCGCGATGCCGAGCCCCTGGCCGTCCGGTAATTCCGCGGCCGGGGCGGCGCCGCGGCTGGTTTCCGGGAACGGCGGACGGACGGGCCACCACTTCCGCGTCACCATGGCCGCGCCGGCGCCGATCGCGGACCCGAACAGCACATCCGAGGGCCAGTGGGCCCCGGTGTGGACCCGGGAGTAGGCCACTCCGGCCGCGAGGGGGGCCAGCGCCGCACCGAGGGCCGGGCGGACCATGCCGACCCCGAGTGCGAAAGCCACCGCGGAGGCGGAGTGTCCCGACGGCATCGACGAACTCGTCGGCTGCGGGTTCACGAAGCGGAAGACCGGAAGGTGTTCGGGCAGGGGGCGGGCCCGGGGCAGGAGGGTCTTGAACACGACGTTGGTGACCGCCGAGGCGGCGCCTTGCGCGATGAGTCCGTGCACCGCTGCCCGGCGCGTCTTGCCGGGCACCAGGGCCATGGCTCCGGCAACGCCGAACCAAAGTTTGCCCTTGTTGGCGGCGGCGGACAGACGGCGGAAGAAGTCGTCATGGCCTCCTCCCGGCAGATTGGAGACGGCGCGCACCAGTTTGCGATCGAATTTCGACAGGCGGCCGGGGGCCTTCCTCAGCATGGTTCGCATTGGACCACCATACTGCTACCTCGCGGGCAGCGGCTTCGCGGCTCCGGCGAGGACCAGCGCCACCACAATCGGAATCCCGATCGCCAGCAGGGCGGTCCTGACACCGGTGAAATCGCCCAGGTAGCCGAGCAGGGGCGGCCCGGCGAGGAAGGCAATGTAGCCCAGTGTGGACACCACGGACACCCGGGCGGCCGCCTTCTTGGGATCGTCCGCGGCGGCGGACATTCCGATCGGGAACGCGAGGGCCGCCCCCACGCCCCAGAGCACGGCGCCGGCGGCGGCCAGCCAGATGGTGCCGGCGAACACGAAGAGGCAGAGGCCCGCGGTCGCCGCCGCCATGCTGGCCCGCAGCACGGCAACGCGGCCGTAGACGTCGATCGCACGGCCACCGAAGAAGCGCATGGCGGTCATGGCCAGGACGAACGCGGCGAACAGCAGCGCCCCCGTGGACTGTTCGGCGCCCAGGCCGTCAACCGCGGCCTTGGCAATCCAGTCGTTGCCGGCGCCTTCGGTCAGGGTGGCGCCGAGGACGACGACACCGATCAGCAGCGTGCGCCCGTCCCGCCAGGCCGAACCTGCGTTGCCCCGGTCCGCGTCCCCCGCGGCGGGTGCCTCGGCAGGCAGATGGGGCAGGAAATACCGGGGGGCCACCGTGGTCAGGACGGCGACGACGGCGGCTATGACCAGCAGGTGCTCCGGGAGCCCGACCCCCAGGGTGGATAATCCGGCGCCGATCAGGGCACCGACGAACGCGCCGCCGCTGAAGGCCGCGTGGAACTGCGGCATGATGGTGCGCCCGAGCCGGTGTTCGACGTCGGCACCTTCAATGTTCTGCGAAACATCCCACAGCCCGACGCCTATCCCGAAGAAGAACAGGGCAATGGCAGTCCCCGGGATGGAGGCCGCCATCAGGGAGAGCGCGACGCCGACGCCGGCCGCCGCGGCCACGAGTCCGGCGCTGCGGACGGTGTTGGCGGTGCCGATCCGGCCGACGACGAACCCGGCCGTCGGCAGGGCGATCAGCGAACCGACCGCGACGCACAGCAGCAGGGTTCCCATCTGGCCCGCGGTGATCTGCAGGATCTCCGTCACGGCCGGGATGCGGGCTGCCCAGCTGGCGAAAACTAATCCGTTGATCCCGAAGACAAGGAAAGTCGCCCCGGTGGCAGCCTTGAGTTGCGGGACGGTTGCGGTACTGGTCATACGATCACTGCTTCCACCGAGTGCTGGGCGAGTTGGTCAAGTTCTTCAGGGCTGAGCTGCCGGTCGGTCACGATGGCATCCACGGCGTCCAGGGATGCGACGAGGGCGACGGCGGTGGCGTTCCATTTGGCGTCGGCACAGGCGACGATCACCCGGGCGGCGGATTCGAGGCCGGCGCGTTTGACTGCGGCGTCGTCGAGGTCGTGGGCCAACAGCCCGTCCTTGAGGTTCAGGGCGCAGGGCGTGACGACGGCGGTGTCGAAGCGCAGCGAGCGGATGTTGGATTCCGTCATCGGTCCGCGGAAGGAAAGTTCGCCGGGGACGAGGCTGCCGCCGGGCATCAGGAGTTCGGGGCGGCGCCCGGCCGGACCGTCGTCCGCGGACAGCGCGGTGACGGACCGCAGCGACATCGGCATGATCGTCATCTCACGCTGGCGCAACTGGCGGGCGATCTCCGTGGCGGTGGTGCCGCTGTCCAGCCAGACGTGTCCACGGTCCGCGAGCATGGCCGCCACCCCGGCGGCGATCCGCATCTTGGCGGTGTGGTCCTCGAGTTCGCGTTGCCCGTAGTGCGGGTTTTCGCCGCCGAAAACGAGGCTCTTGGCTCCGCCGTGGACCCTCCGCAACACGCCGTGCAGGGCCAGGATGTCGAGGTCACGGCGGATGGTGGCGCCGGAGGCGCCGCAGGCGGCCATCAGCTCGTCCACCGTCACATGCTCCCGGTCGCGCAGCAGTCCGCCGATCAGGCGGTGCCGCTCATCAGTGTTCATGCTCAAATGCTAACGTTTTGTGATCACTTAATCATTTGTTGCGCGTCTCAAATAGCAACGCGGGGTCACTTAGCGCCCATAACCGCCCCCGGAATGGGCGGTATCTGACCCCGCGTTGCTGACCCCGCGATGGCTCTAGCGGGCGCGCTCGACGCGCTTTTCGTCCCAGACCGGTTCGGCGGACTCGTAGACCCTGCCGTCGGAGCCGAAAACCAGGAAGCGGTCGAAGGTTCGGGCGAACCAGCGGTCGTGGGTGACGGCCAGGACGGTGCCCTCGAAGTGGTCGATCGCCCGTTCCAGGGCCTCGGCCGAGTGCAGGTCCAGGTTGTCCGTGGGCTCGTCGAGCAGCAGCAGCGTGGCCCCGGAGAGTTGCAGCAGCAGGATCTGGAACCTCGCCTGCTGGCCGCCGGAGAGGGATTCGTACTTCTGCTCGGACTGCGCCGCCAGCCCGTAGCCGTCGAGGGCCCCGGCGGCGGCTTCGCGGCCCATGCCCGAGCGGTGCTCGTCGCCCCGGTGCAGGATTTCGAGCAGGGTCTTACCCAGCAGGTCGGGCCGGACGTGGGTCTGGGCGAAGAATCCGGGCCGGATCCGGGCGCCGAGTTTCACGGTGCCCTCGTGCGGCACCTCGGCGATCTCGACGTCGGACACCGGCAGGTGCTCCCGCTCGGGATCCGTGCCGCCGGTGGCGAGCAGGCGCAGGAAGTGGCTCTTGCCCGAACCGTTGGAACCCAGGACGCCCACCCGGTCGCCGAACCAGATTTCGGTGGAGAACGGCTTCATCAGGCCGGTCAGTTCCAGTTTCTCGGCCACGACAGCGCGCTTGGCGGTGCGCCCGCCCTTGAGCCGCATCTGCACGTTCTGTTCGATGGGAAGGGCCTCGGGCGGGCCGGCTTCGAGGAACTTCGCGAGCCGGGTCTGCGCCGCGTGATAGCGGTTGGCCATGTCGGAGCGGAACGCGGCCTTGTTCTTGTACATGTTGACGAGTTCCTTGAGCTTGACGTGCTCCTCGTCCCAGCGCTTGCGCAGTTCCTCGAAGCGCGCGTTCCGGTCGGCCCGGGCGTCCACGTAGGACCCGAAGCCGCCGCCGTGGATCCAGGCGCCGGCGCCGTTGATGCCCGGTTCCAGGGTGACGATGCGGCCGGCGGCGTTGTTGAGCAGTTCACGGTCGTGGCTGATGAAGAACACGGTCTTCTTCGAATCATTCAGTTTGGCCTCGAGCCAGCGCTTGCCCGGAACATCGAGGTAGTTGTCCGGCTCGTCGAGGAGCAGCAGTTCGTCGGGGCCGGCGAAGAGGGCCTCGAGGACCAGCCGCTTCTGCTCGCCGCCGGACAGGCTCGACGCCGGGCGGTGCTGTGCCCGGTCGAAGGGCAGTCCGAGGGCGGCCATGCAGACCTCGTCCCAGACGGTTTCGACGTCGTAGCCGCCGGCATCCCCCCAGTCCACGATCGCCTGGGCATAGGCCATTTGGGTGGGCTCGTCGTCGTGCTCCAGCATGGCGAGCTCTGCCTCGTCGACGGCCCGCGCTGCGGCGGCCAGGGCAGGCGGGGCGGCGGAGACCAGCAGGTCGCGGACCGTGGACTCGTCCCGGACCTGGCCCACGAACTGGCGCATGATGCCCATGTTGCCGGACCGGCCGATCACGCCTTCGTCCGGGACGAGATCGCCGGAAATGATCCGGAACAGGGTGGTCTTGCCGGTCCCGTTGGGCCCGATCAGCGCTGTCTTGGTGCCGTCCGGGACCTTGAAGGTCACCCCGTTCAGCAGCTGGGTGCCGTCGGAGAGGAAGTAGTCGATGCCGGATACGTCAATATGAGCCACGCGTTCAATCTTCCCACGGCCGGGAAAGCGTCCGCTCAGCCGGCCCGGGTCAGGAACTCCTTGAGCAGCGGCCCGGAGGTGGTGGCCCCGAGTCCGCCGTCCTCGACGAACACGGCGACGGCGAGGTCACCGTGCACGGCCACGATCCAGGCGTGCGTCTTGGGCGGGGTGTCGTTGCCGAACTCGGCCGTTCCGGTCTTGGCCCCGACGGGCTCGCCCGGGACGGAGGCCAGGAACCCGGCATGACCGCTGGTGACGACGGCCCGCATCATGTCAGCCAGTGCCGCGGCTTCCGCTGCAGTTACCGGCTTTTCGACGGCCGTGGCCGGTGCTGGGGCCGACGGCGTCGCGTCACCGGAGGCCGGGGCAGCCGGCGACGTGCCGGCTGTAGCCGTTCCTGTGGGGGCGGCGCCCTGGGCATCTGGGGGACTGTCGCCCTCGTTCGGATTCAATACCAGCTGGGCGGCCACCGGGGCTCCCTTGGCAACCGAGCCGGCCATGACGGCGGCGGCCAGGGGGGACAGGAGCACTTTGCCCTGGCCGATCATGGAGGCGGCATGTTCGGTTCCTTCGGCCTCCCCGGGGACGGAGCCGAGGAATGCGGCCGCGCCGAGCGCAGGTGCTTCAACTGCCACGCCCAGGGAGGTCGCGGCGGATTCGAGCTGTGCCTGGGTGACGGTGTCGCGGGCGTTGATGAACGCGGTGTTGCAGGAGTGCGCAAAGGCGTCGCGCAGCGTCACGGACCCCAGGGAGGACTCAGGGTATCCCTCGGCGTTCTTGAAGGTGCGGCCGTCCACCGTGAGGGTGGGCGGGCAGTCCACCTTGGAGTCGGGCGTCATGCCGTTGCGGAACATGGCCAGGGAATCGACCATCTTGAAGATCGATCCAGGGGCATACTGTCCCAGCATCGCGGTGTCGTAGCCGTTGCTGCCCGGCCCGGAGGCGGCCGCCAGGACGGCGCCGCTGGAGGGCCGGAGCGCCACAATCGCCGACGCCGGGCCGACCTTGCCGAGGACGTCTTCCGCAAGCTGCTGCAGCTTCGGGTCCAGGGTGGTTTTCAGCGGGGTGCCTTCTTTTATCTCAGTCTGAAAAAGTACGCGGCGTCCCTCGTTGGGCAGAGCCTGCTTCTCTGCGGCGGTGAGGCCTGCTTTCTCGGCGAAGACCTGAATGCCGTCGCTGCCGCGAAGCTGCGCGTCGTATTGCTGTTGCAGGCCACCGGTGCCCGTGGTGTCCCCGGCTTTGAGTGCGCCGTTCGATTTTTCGATCTGTTCTGCATTCGCCTCCGCTGCCGTGCCCAGCAGGGCGCGGGCGAAGGTGCGGTTTGGTGCCAGCGGAAGGGAGTCGCGGATGGCACGGGCGCCGGGAATCTCACCGATCTGAGCGTCGGTGATGGTCCGTCCTTCTTCACGCAAAGTGATGGCGGCAACGAACGCCTCGGGGCCGGCCGCCGCGACCTGCTGGCCGTACGCCGCAGGGTCGACCCCCACCAGTTGGGCAAGCTTGGTGGCGGAATCGGCGGCGTCTGCACCGCCGAGCGCCGGCTTGTCGATGCCAACATTGACCACGGGCCGGTACGTGACCAGCGGGACCCCGCCGGCGCCCAGGATGTCGGCGCGCGACGGCGAATGGGTTGCCGAGCCGACGAGCTCGCCTTCGGCCAGTTCGGGGACCAGGGTGGCCGGGTTCCAGACCGTCAGCCATTTGTCGCCGGACTTCTTGAATTCGGCGAAGGTGGTGTACTTCCACTCTTCGGAGCCGATCTTCCAGCGGTAGTTGAGCGGGACCGTGGCCTTATCGGACTCCAGCGTCAGTTGGCCGCTGTCCACTGCAGGCCGGGCCGGGTCAAGCCCCTTGAATATTTCCTTGAGCTGGTCGTTGGCGGCACCGGAGTCCTTGCCCTCAAAGGCGACGGATCCGACGTCGAGCGCGGACACCGCGGAGGCGAGCTGTTTGGCAGCGCTTTCGGCGCCCTCACGGCCGTCGCCGCAGGCGACCAGCGAGCCGCCAAGAACAAGGCCCACAAGGGCCAGTGCAAGTTTTGATGAGTTCCCCATGGCGCCCATTATGCCCCGGGCCACCGACAATTCTGTTGTCACATAACACCGTCACCTGCCCGCCGGGGACGCCTAGGGCCGCCGGATGATCCTGCGCTGCGCTGCCACGGCGATCGCGGCGGTGCGGTTGTCCACGCCGAGTTTGCCGTAGATGTGCACCAGGTGCGTCTTGACCGTGGCCTCGGAAATGAACAGCTGCTTCGCGATCGCCCGGTTTCCCATCCCGGTGGCCAGCAATCCGAGCAGCTGGACCTCGCGGGCGGACAGGGCGGGCTCCGGATTCCTGATCCGGCCCATCAGCCGGGCCGCGACCTCGGGGGCCAGCGCGGTGCCGCCCGCCGCGGCAGAGAGCACCGCCTGGCGGATCTGGTCGGGCGGTGCATCCTTGAGCATGTAGCCGCTGGCGCCGGCCTCGACGGCGGCCAGGATGTCGGCGTCGGAGTCATAGGTGGTCAGGATGAGCACCGGCGGCGCCGGCTCGCCGGCCTCTCCTGCCTTGATCCGGCCGGTGGCGGTGACGCCGTCCATGCCGGCGCCCATCTGCAGGTCCATGAGCACCACGTCCGCGGGCTCGCCCAGGGTGTGGAGCCTGGCCAGTCCGGCCAGCGCGGCGGCGCCGTCGGCGGCCTCGGCCACCACTGTGATGCCCTCCAGATCACCCAGCATTGCCCGCAGACCGGCCCGGACCACCGGGTGGTCGTCCACCAGGAACACCCGGATGTTGTTCATTTCCGGTCCCCGCGGGCCGGCGCCGGCGCGGCGTTGGAACCGGGTGCTTGGCCCAGTGGCAGCCGGATGGCCACCACGGTTCCCTCACCCGGGGCAGACTCGATGTCCAGCTGCCCGTGGAGGGCGGCCACGCGGTCCCGCAGCGACGTCAGACCATAGCCGGACCCGTCCGGACGGGCCGGCAAGGCCAAGGGGTCGAATCCGGCGCCGTCGTCGTAGATGTCCATGGCCACGTCCGGGCCGAGGAAGGAAAGGGTGACGACGGCGGTGCCCGCCTGCGCATGCGCCCGCACGTTGGCCAGGCTCGCCTGCGCGGCCCGGAGCAGGACCGTCTGGTGGGCGCCGGGGAGTTCCAACGGCACGCCTTCGACGTCGAGGCGGCAACGCAGCCGGGCACCCCGCGCCGCGGTCTCCGCTTCGGTCGTTTCGCACAGCCGGAGAAGTCCGGCCACGAGAGAGCCGTCCTCAAGATCGGGGGACTGCAGGGCCCGGACGAAGTTGCGGGCCTCTGCCAGGTTGGCGGCGGCCGTGTCCCGGACAATGCGGAGCCTGTCCCGTGCCACGGCGGGTTCGCCGTCGTCCAGGGCCTTCTCGGCCGCGCGCCCCATCAGCACAATGCTGGACAAGCCCTGGGCGAGGGTGTCATGGATTTCGCGGGCCAGCCGGGTCCGCTCGGCCAGGGTGCCGGCATTGTGCTGGGTCCGGGCGAGTTCGGCACGGGTGCGGCGGAGCTCTTCGGCCGCCAGCCGCTGGTTTTCCGCCTCCAGGAACAGTGCCCGGTAGGCCAGCCCGGTGACCACAGCGAAGGCTGCGCCGAAAACGGGCCCGAGCACCATGGGCAGCTGCAGCCCCACGCTGGCCGGATCCGCACTGGCCAGATCGGGAGACGCGGTACCGCCGTTGTGGAACCAGAGCGCCGCAATGACAAACACTGTGCTCAGTGCGATCGCCGGCAGCGCCAGCCGGCGCCGGAGCACGTGCAACTGCAGGAAGAACAGCGGGAAGGCCAGCCAGACGAAGTCGGCACTGGCCCAGACCAGCAGCAGCCAGAGGAGGCAGACGCCGCCCAGCCACCAGGCCGAGTAGGGCCGCGGATCGAACCGGGACCGGCGGGCGGCGTGCCGTTTCTCCAGCACGGTGCCCGCGAGGTAGAACGCGGCGAGCAGCACGGCCAGCAACAAAGTGATCCACTCCTGGCCCGTGATGCCGCCGGCCAGGAGCCGGAGCAGCGCCACCAGGAGCAGCACCGCAAAGCCGACGTGCAGGCTCACGCGAAGGACGCGCAGAATGACGGCCGCCCCGGTGGGCTCCGTGCCCGGCGCCGGTGCGCCGGCATGCCCAGCGCCCTTGGGTCCTGTGCCGTTGTGGACCGTGTTGCCGGCGTCGCCCTCCATGCTTCCAGCGTAGTGCCGGTGCGGCGGGGCTCCTGCGGAAAACGGCCCGCCCCCGGCGGAATCAACCTTTTGGTTGATCGCAGGGCCGTCCGACCGGTGCCGGCGGTCCAACCGGGCGGCCGATGCCCTGGAGCCCGGCGGAGGGAAGGCTGGAAGCAACGCCACAAGCGCCTCAAACGACACCACGAAGGACACCATGTATCTCGCCATCCGCGATATCCGCTTTGCCAAGGGACGGTTCGCCCTGATGGGTGCGGTCGTCGCCCTCATTACCCTCCTGCTCGTCATGCTTTCCGGACTGACGGCCGGCCTCGGAAACCAGTCGACGTCGGCCCTCGCCGCCCTCCCGGCCGACCAGCTGGTCTTCGGCGCCCCGGCCGGGAGCGAACCCAAGGCCTCGTTTACCGAATCCGAGGTCACGCGCGCCCAACAGGGCCTGTGGTCGGCGCGCGACGGCGTCGCCCGCGCCGACGCCGTTGGGATCAGCCAGAGCCGCTTCCAGGCACTCGGCGCCGGAGGCGTGCCGGCACACACGGCAAGCGTTGCGGTCTTCGGCACCGAGCCCGGCGCAGGCCTGGCTCCCGCCCCGCTGGCAGAGGGAACCATCGCCGTCGGAGCCGGACTGGCGGAGGACCTGGAGCTCAGCATCGGCAGCCACGCCTCGGTGGGCGGCGCCGACCTCGTGGTGACGGCCGTCGTGCCGGAGCAGTGGTATTCCCACACCGGCGTCGTGTGGACCACGCTGGCCGACTGGCAGAAGCTGGCGCATACCCAAGACGCGGACGCCGCGACGGTGCTGGCCGTGACATTCGACTCCACGTCCGGAACAGGGGTGGATCTCGGTGCCGCCAATACCGCCGCGGGAACCGTCAGCACCACGATCGACGGGTCCTTCCAGGCCCTCGGCTCGTACAAGAGCGAGAACGGCTCGCTGCTGCTCATGCAGGCCTTCCTCTACGGCATCTCAGCCCTCGTGATTGTTGCCTTCCTGACGGTCTGGACGGTCCAGCGCACCCGGGACATCGCCGTTCTGAAGGCACTGGGCGGGTCCGCCCGCTACATCCTCCGGGACGCCATGGCGCAGGCGGCCCTGGTCCTGCTGGCCGGCGCGGTGGCCGGCGGGCTGGCCGGTGTGGCCGGTGGAGTCCTCGCGTCGCAGGCGGCACCGTTCCTCCTCACGCCCTGGACAACGCTGCTGCCCATCGCCGGAATCGTGCTCCTGGGCCTGGCCGGGGCAGCCCTCGCGGTCCGCAGCGTGGCCCGCGTCGATCCGCTCATCGCCCTCGGCGGCAACTGAGCAGCCCCGGCCCGCCCCACATATTCCTAGAAAGGCATATCTCGTGAACTCAACCCTGAACAACACCGCCCTGAACCTCGTCAACGTCACCCTGGAGTACCCGGACGGAGACGGCACCCTCAAGGCCCTGGACTCCGTGAGCCTCAAGGTGAACGCAGGCGAATTCGTGTCCCTGATCGGCCCCTCAGGGTCCGGCAAGTCGTCCCTGCTGGCCGTCGCCGCCACCCTGGTCCGGACCACCGCCGGCCTGGTGGTGGTCGACGGCGAGGACGCCGGCGGATTGCCCGACTCCGGCCGCACCGCACTGCGGCGGGACAAGATCGGCATCATCTTCCAGCAGCCCAACCTCCTGCCCTCCCTCACCGCGGTCGAGCAGCTCGTGATCACCCAGCGCCTGCGCGGCGGGACGGCGCGGGCGGCCGGGGAACGCGCCGCGGCTCTGCTGGACCTTGTCGGCCTCGGGCATGCCCTGGCAAAACGGCCGCACCAGCTCTCCGGCGGCCAGCGCCAGCGCGTCAACATTGCCCGGGCACTCATGGGCAACCCTGCCGTGCTGCTGGTGGACGAGCCGACGGCAGCCCTTGACCACCAGCGCAGCGAAGCGATCATCCGGCTGCTGCGGCAGGTCACCGACGAGTTCAGCGTGGCAACGGTCATGGTCACCCACGACACCGATTTCGTGCCGCTCACCGACGCCGTCGCGAGCATGCGCGACGGACGGCTGTCCGCCAGGGCGGCGACGGCGGCCGCTGCGGCGCCGCGTCGGGGCTAGCGGCTAGGGGACCCGGTATCCGAGGTCCGGGACGCCGAGACCGAACATGTCCTTGAGGGCATGCCGGGCGGCGTGGAAGCCGGGCATCCCGGTGACGCCGGGACCGGGCGGGGTCGACGACGAGCACAAGTACACCCCTGGCAGCGGCGTCCGCCAGGGCACCGGGCTCAGCACCGGCCGCCGCAACATGCCCCAAAGGTCCATGCGGCCTGCGCCGAAGTCCCCACCGACGAAGTTCTCGTCGTACGCCGCCAGCCCTGCGGCCGTGGTCACCTTGAACTGCACCACCACATCCCGGAACCCGGGCGCGAAGCGCTCCAGTTGCGCCATGACCGCATCGCTCATGTCCACAGTGGAACCGGCCGGAACGTGGCAATAGGTCCACAGGATGTGCCGGCCGGCCGGCGCGCGGCCGGCATCAAAACGCGAGGGCTGGGATACCAGCACGTAGGGCCGGTCCGGATGCCGTCCCGAGGCGACCAGGCGCTCCGCTTCGGCGGTTTCCGCCCGGGTGCCGCCCACGTGCACCGTCCCGGCATCGGCGAGGCCGTCCGCCGCCCACGGCACCGGTCCGGAGAGGATGAAATCGACCTTGCAGGAAGCGTTCCCGAAGCGGAAGGACGCCAGGGCGCTCCTATAGCGCGACGGGAGCCGGCCCTCCGCCAGGTGCAGCAGCGCGGGGGGTGCCACATCCAGCAGCGTGGCCCGGGCCGGCGGCAGCTCCGCGAGCGATGTGATCCGCCTGCCGGTCTCGACCACCCCGCCATGGGCCTCGATGTCAGCGGTCAGCGCCCGGGCAATCGCGGCCGATCCGCCGCGCGGAACCGGCCAGCCGCCGGCATGGCCCAGGGCGCCCAGCATCAGCCCGGCGCCGGCGGCGGTGATCGAGGGCAGCGGCGCCACGGCATGCGCAGCGACGCCGCTCAGCAGTGCGGGAGCCAGGTCCTGGCTGAACCTCGCATTCCACAGCGGCGAGCCTTGTTCGAGCGCCCGGAGGCCGAACGCGGCGGCGGCCAGGGGATCTGCCGGAATCCGCAGCAGCTGGTTCAGGGTGAGGTCCGCGACGCCCTCCACCCGCCGCACGAGGGGCTCCATGAGCTGGCGGTAGGCGGCGCCGTCCCTCCCGAGTTCCGCAACGGTGCGGTCCAGGGAACGGTAGGCCAGCGCCGCGCGGCCGCCGTCGAGCGGGGATCCGTACGAGAGCTCGGGCACCTCCAGGGGCACGCGCCTGGACAGCTCGAACCGGCGGAAAAAGGGTGAGGCCAGAACCATGGGGTGCACGGCCGAACAGACGTCGTGGAAGTGGCCCGGTTCCATCAGTTCGGCGGTGCGCAGTCCGCCGCCGGGTGTGGCGGCCGCCTCGAACACGTGGACTTTGAGTCCGGCCCGCGCCATGGTCACCGCCGCGGCCAGCCCGTTGGGGCCGGAACCGACGACGGCGACGTCAGTCATGCGCTGTGGCTTTCCGCCACGGCACGCTTCCGCCACGGCACCAGGGACGCCGCGGGCCGGCGCAGATCAATCCGCAGCCAGTCCGGTGCACCGTCGAAGGGGCCGCCATGCGGATCATCGATGCGGTGGCGGCGGATCACGTCGCTGGACGGATCCCAGATGTCCCAGGCGACACGGGCCATCAGGTACGCGGTGGCGAGCATGTGGGCAACCACGGCCAGGACGTAGTAGGGCATGTCGATGTTGTGCTGGGTCGAGCCGCCGCTGGTTGCCTGCCCGAGGTACATCCAGATGGCGCCCCAGTGCAGCGCTTCGATGGCTTGCCAGATGACGAAGTCACGCCAGCGGGGCCGGGCAAGGGCGATCAGGGGGATCAGCCACAACACGAACTGGGGGGAGTACACCTTGTTGGTCAGGATGAACGCGGCCACGATCAGGAACGCCAGCTGCGCGATCCTCGGCCGGCGGGGTGCCGTCAGTGCCAGGACCGCAATCAGGATGCAGGCCAGGAGAAACAGGTCCAGTGCCAGGGAGTTGATGGCCGCGGCCTCAAGCGGATTCCAGCCCAGCCGGGCGGCCACCAGGTTGTAGGCGAACCAGGGCGAGCTGTAGCCCGCCGGCCGCTCCTGCGTGAACTGGTAGAAGTACTTCCAGCCGTCCGGATTTGCCGCGGCTGCCGGGACGTTGACCGCCAGCCAGGCCGCGGTTGCGGCACCGGCCGTGATCAGCAGCGCCCGGATGCGCCCGCTCCGGAGCGCCAGCAGCAGGACGGCGCCGAGGATCAACAGCGGGTAGAGCTTGGTGGCCGTGCCCAGGCCGATGAAGATCCCGGCGAGGACGAGCTTGTTCCGCGCAAAGAAGTACATGCCAAGAGCCAGCATGCACACGGCCCACATGTCCCAGTTAATGACGCCCGCCAGGACAATGCCGGGGGCGAGGGCAACCATCGCCGCGTCCCAGGACCGCCGGCGGTTCGTCCGCGCCGTGGCCAGCACGGTGATGATCCAGACGGCGGCGATCAAGGTGGCGTTGACGTCGAAGTAGCCAAGGACGCGGGGATCGTCGGTGCCGGCGCCGGGCACCAGAAGTGCGGTGGCACCCGCAATCAAACCCATCAGCACGGGGTACTCGAAGAGGCTTCCCGGGGTAATGAAGGGGAAGGCGCCATCGCCGAGGCCGCGGTTGCGGAACAGCTCCGGAAAGTCCGAGTAGCACGTGGCGTAGAACTGCCCGGGTGTTTCCCAGCCGTTGGTGCGGCAGAAGTTCTTGAGCAGAATCCCGGCCAGGGCGGCGAGGACAGTGAGGATGACCAGAACACGATCCACCGTAAAGAATCCCGGCGAAACGATCCCGGGCGCCGAGCGGTGGCCCAAGGGACCGCCTACCAGTTCCGTGAAGTTTCGGAGAAAAGGGTCGCTGCGGCTCGGGATGACCAATCGGACCCGTTTGCGCTCCGGCGGCTTTGTCTCCTGCATGACCTTGAGCTTACCGGGGGACATTGACCCGTGCCGCGCCGCGGTCTTCGCTGGCACGTCGTATCGGAGCCGCCACAACGGCTGGCCACGAAGGGATGCTTAAAAGGGGGAGCCCGTGCGGCGACGCACGGGCTCCCTGGGATCGGTTCCAATGTCAGTCATCAGGTCCTCCTTCGCTGCGGACAGTCCTGCCGGCAACGGGCTCCGCCCCTGCACGGGACTAGTCCATGCGCCGGTGGCGGAAATGTCCGGCCGTCAGCAGATCGGGCGTCAGCGAATCAGGCCGGCCTGATGCATGGCGAGGAACGTGTCGTCCCGCCTTTGGTCCAGGAGTTGGCCGTTGAAGCGTGTCGACTCCCTGCGGCTCAGCTTTCGGAACAGGACCGTATAGAGCTTGTTCATCATGGTTCTTACCTCCCCTCGGGGACTCGATCGGCGCGCCCTGGTGGCGGGCAGGGCTGTGCGGTGGGCAGGAGCGGTGGTTGCGGTAGTCACAGGGACCTTTCGTTGGTGGGGATTGAGCCGCCTTGGTTCAATGGGGCGAACAGGAGGCAGCAGGAATGGGCGGATGAACGGGCCGCCGTATTTTGGGCGCGACAAATAGAGCGCTGGATGCAGGGAATTCGAATAACCGGTTCCGGGCGTGGCAATTAGCCCGAAAATCCCTGGCCTTAATTAGGCCGGAATTCCGGATAGGAAAAAGTTATTCGATGGAGAATGGCCCCTGGACGCGGTAGCGCCGAAACCCCAACAAGAAGCTGGGTTCCGAACTATGGGGAGGCTGCGCAACCGCGTGGTTCCGCCTGTTCAGGCTGCCGTCATTGGGCTTTCCGTCATGGAAGGCCAACTGCCGCGGGCCCCAGGCTGCATTGCCTGGGACGGGAAAGCGGTCAGGAAACAGTCAGTCCGACATTTGGGCGCGGGTCAGCGAACGAGGCCGGGTTGGCGGTGGTGGAGTACATCCATCCGCTAGTCAAAGTAATCATCATTTTCCCAACCTCCTTTTCTGTTCTGCCGTGGCTCCGGCTGACAGGCCGGGCGACGCGCGCCGTGACCCCGGCAAGTCGCCTTGGGGTCAGAAATAAAAATACACTACGAATGCGGCAGTTGCCTACCGAATTCATAAACTTTTTTTAACTTTGTTTTAAAAACCGGTTTTAGAGTCCCCAGCGCACGATTGCCGGTGTCTTCTTATCCCATCCCAGTGTGCAGACTTTGGCGGTCCCCAACACGAAATGCCGGCCCTCGCGGGGGTCCAATCCGAGCCACCGGGCGGTCAGGATGCGGGAGAAATGCCCGTGCGCGACGATCAGCACATTGTCCAGGCCCGATTCGAGCACCCGGGCCACGATCTTGTCCGCGCGGGCGGCGACGTCGTCGAGCGCTTCACCATTGGGCACGCCGTGCGTCCAGATCAGGTATTCGGGGTTGTCCTTGCGGATGAGGTCCGAGCTGATGCCCTCATAGTCGCCGTAGTCCCACTCCACCGCCAGCGGCTCCAACTGGGCGTCGGGGTAGCCGGCGAGTTCGGCGGTCCGGCGGGCGCGGCGCAGGGGTGAGGTCAGTACGAGGTCGAAGTCGACGGTCTCGAGCACCCTGCGCGCCTCCACGGCCTGCTGCTCGCCTTCCACCGTGAGGGGCATGTCCGTGAGACCGGTGTATTGCCCGCTCTTGGACCACTCTGTTTCACCGTGCCGCAGGATCCACAGTTGGGGGCGGGGGCCGTTGGATGGTGCAATCACTTAGGACTCCTCAGTGGTGGAGAGTTCGGCGCCGGCGGGCGCCGCCTCGGGCTGTGCCGCCCACCAGTCCCGCAGGCGGGATTCGGCGACGGCGGGATCGAGCGGGCCGTGCTCCATGCGTTCTTCCAGCAGGAATTTGTAGGCGCGGCCCACCACGGGACCGGGCTTGAGACCAAGCAGCGCCATAATCCGGCCGCCGTCCAGGTCCGGGCGGACGGCGTCGAGGGACTCCTGCTCCCGCAGCGCCGCAATCCTGTCCTCGAGGTCGTCGTAGGCGAAGGACAGCCGGTCCGCCTTGCGCTGGTTCCGGGTGGTGACGTCGGAGCGGGTGAGCCGGTGCAGGCGCTCCAGGAGGGGACCGGCGTCGGTGATGTAGCGGCGCACCGCGGAATCGCTCCAGCCGGCCTCACCGTAGCCGTAAAAGCGCATGTGCAGCTCCACAAGCCTGGCCACGGCCTTGATGGTGTCGTTGTCGAAGCGCAGCGCCTTCATGCGCTTGGCGGTCAGCTTGGCGCCCACCATGTCGTGGTGGCGGAAGCTCACTGCGCCGCCCGGTTCAAAGCGGCGCGTGGCCGGCTTGCCGACGTCGTGCATGAGGGCGGCGAACCGCAACACGAAGTCCGGGCCGGGAACCGGGCCGT
Organism: Arthrobacter sp. 01L42; assembly: GCF_056400005.1. Taxonomy (NCBI): domain Bacteria; kingdom Bacillati; phylum Actinomycetota; class Actinomycetes; order Micrococcales; family Micrococcaceae; genus Arthrobacter; species Arthrobacter sp. 01L42. The sequence goes on from NZ_JBFTSL010000014.1 coordinate 58,994, forward strand.
CCGCCTTCGACTCCAGCGCTGCTGCCTGTTCCAGGACCTGCAGCGAGTGCTGGTAGACGTCCTTGTGGCGGTGGTGTTCATCGGATTCCAGGCGCAGGGCCGAGACTTCCGGCAGCACCAGGTCCGCAAGTCCGGTATCGACGAGCAGGTCCACGCCGGCCCGCGGTTGCGCGGCGCAGATGAGCTTGATCAGTTCATCGCGCACGCGTTCGGCCGAGATGATGCTGATCCGTTCAGCCATCCGGACCATGGCCTCGCGGACGTCGGCGTGCAGCGACACCCCCAGTTGGGCCGCGAACCTCGCGGCGCGCATCATGCGCAGGGGGTCGTCGGAGAAGGACGTTTCCGGCGGCCCGGGCGTGTTGAGGATCGAGGCGTGCAGGTCGCGGACGCCGCCGAAAGGATCGACGAGCTCCAGCATGGGCAGCCGCAGGGCCATGGCATTGATCGTGAAGTCCCGCCGCAACAGGTCATCCGTCAGGGATGTTCCGAAGGCCACTATCGGCTTGCGGGACTCCGGATCATAGGCGTCGGCCCGGTAGGTGGTGATTTCGATCTGGAAGTCGTCCTTGCGCATCCCGATGGTGCCGAAGGCGCGCCCGATCTCCCAGTAGTTGTCCGCCCATTTCTTGATCAGGGCAACCGTCTGGTCCGGAGTGGCGTCAGTGGTGAAGTCCAGGTCGGGCGAGACCCGGCCAAGAAAAAGGTCACGGACCGGCCCGCCCACGAGGGACAGCTCGTGGCCGGCGTCCACGAAGCGCTGCCCGAGCTCCAGAACCACCGGATCCACCTGGAAAGAAACGGTGTGGGAGTCAGTCTTGTGATGTGCGTGCGCCATAGTTACTTAAGCTTGTCAGAAAACCGCGCCAGCACCACACCGGAACCCGCAAGGATCCGGCGGGTTCGTCACGATTGCGCACGAACCGGCGCGGGCCGACTTTCCCGGCCGTCTACTTTCCGGCCATGTTTAGGTCATCAACAGCGGGCAAGAGTCGTTAGAGTGGACCTCATGGCCCATCCCGTACCGAGCGCTCCCGGCAGGAGGACAAACGCACCGTTGCCGTCGGCAATAGGTGCCAACGTCGCGCCTGTCCAGCACACGGGCCAGGCCTCCCTGCCCACCGTGGAGGAAATCTCCGCCGGCGGCGTCGTGGTGGACATGTCCGACGCCGACCTGCGGGTAGCGATCATCGCGCGCCTTAACCGCGGCGGACGTCTCGAGTGGTGCCTGCCGAAGGGCCACCCGGAAGGCAAGGAAAGCAACGAGGAAGCCGCGGTCCGCGAGATCGCCGAGGAAACCGGGATCGAAGGCAGGATCCTGGCACCGCTGGGAAGCATCGACTACTGGTTCACCGTGAGCGGGCACCGCGTCCACAAGACCGTGCACCACTACCTGTTGCGGGCCACCGGCGGGGAACTCACCATCGAAAACGATCCGGACAAAGAAGCCGTGGACGTCGCGTGGGTTCCGATCCAGGAGCTGGCGCGCAAGCTGTCCTTCCCCAACGAACGCCGCATCGCGGATCTGGCCAAAGAAGTCCTGCCGGAAGTGCACTAGAGGGATCGAAACCTCGCCGGTGCGGCCGGTCACGTCCACGGATAGCGACTAATGCCCCGCGCGGGTGAGACGATGAAGACGATGTCATCAGCCAAACCCGCCCCCGTACCCTCCGGCCCCGCCGATTCCAAAGCTGCCCAATCCGGAGAAGCCCGTTCCAGCGCCGTCATGGCTGCCGGAACCCTTGTTTCGCGTTTCCTGGGCTTCGCCAAGACCTGGATGCTGGCCGCCGCCCTGGGCCTGGGCTCGACGGTCAACGACACTTTCATCAACGCCAACAACCTTCCCAACCTGATCTTCCTGCTGGTGGCCGGCGGGGTGTTCAATGCTGTTCTGGTGCCGCAGATCATCAAAGCCAGCAAGGCGCCGGACAAGGGAGCGGACTACATCAGCCGGCTGCTGACGCTGGCGGTGCTGGTGCTGCTCGTTCTCACGCTGCTGGTCACGCTCCTGGCGCCGTCAGTCATTCAACTGACCACCCAGGGCTACTCGCCGCAGCAGAAGGCCCTCGCGGTGTCGTTCGCGTTCTGGTGCCTTCCGCAGATCTTCTTCTACGGCCTGTACGCCCTGCTGACCCAGGTCCTCAACGCCCACGGGGCCTTTGGACCCGCGATGTGGGCGCCAATCATCAACAACGTCGTGGCGATCGCCGGGCTGGGCATGTTCATCGGCATCATGGGGTCCAACGCCACCAACCCGCACACGATCGACAACTGGGGCCCGTTCCAGACCATCCTCGTCGCCGGGTTCTCCACAATCGGCGTCGTCACCCAGACCGCCGTGCTGCTCATCCCCGTGTTCAGGCTCCGGCTGGGGCTGCGGCCGCGCTTCGGCTGGCGCGGGGTCGGTCTGGGCCATGCCGCGAAGCTGAGCGTCTGGACCCTGGCGACAGCCGCCGTCGGGCAGTTCGCCTTCCTTTACGTCATGCGCATCGCGACGATCCCGGGCGCGGAACGGCTCCGCCTCCAGCAGGCCGGGGATCCCGCGGCAGCCTTCATTCCGGGCAACGCGGTGCTGGAGGTGGCCAGCCAGCTGTACCTGCTGCCGCACTCCATCATTGCCCTGTCCCTGGCCACCGTGCTGTTCAACCGGATGACCCGGGCGTCCCAGGACGGTGACCGGGCCGCCCTGCGAAACGCGCTCTCCCACGGGCTGCGGACCATGGCCGTGGCAACCGTCTTCGGCGCGCTGGCGCTCTTCGCGCTGGCCGGACCGCTGGGCATGTTTTTCTCCGGCAACAATCGCCTGGACGGCGTCATGCTGGCCCAAACCCTCACGATCCTGGCCCTCAGCACCCCGTTCATGAGCGCCAACTTCATGATGTCGCGGGTGTTCTACGCCAATGAGGACGCACGGACGCCGTTCTTCATCCAGCTGGTCCTGGCGCTGGTCAACCTGTCGGCCGCGTTCGCGATCCAGTTCCTGCCGTTCGATCAAATCATCTTCGCCATCGCGATCCTCTACACGGCCGGCAACATCCTTTCCGTGATCGTCAGCGCGACCTTCCTGCGCCGGCTCCTGGGCCACCTCGACGGGCCCCGCATCGCCAGCTCCTACATCCGCATGGGGTATGCGGCCCTGGGTTCCGCCCTCGCCGGAGCTGTGGCGTTGTGGCTGCTGGGCAGCTACAACCCGGACGGCTACGCCTGGAGCGACCGGACCGCCGCCCTGGTGACAATCGTCGTCGTCGGTCCCGTCATGCTGGCCGCCTATTTCCTGCTGCTGAAGCTCTTCCGGGTCACCGAGCTGCAGGACCTCCTGCAGCCGCTGCTTGGGCGGCTCCGGCGCAGCACCGCCGCAGGGCCCGGCACGGGGCCGCAGGCAGACGGCGCGGCGGAGGTCCGGAGGGCACCGGAGCGGGCCACCGTCTCGGTGGATACGGGCCTGATTCCGCGAATTTCCGGCGAGTTCGACGCCGAGTCGTTCCGTGCCGGTCCCGACATTCGGGAAGAGGACTCGTTCCCTTACGGCCGTCCCGCTGGCCCGGAGGGCGGTTACCTGCCGGCAGAAGACCTCCCCAGCACCGCGCAGGGCGGCTTGGGCAAGGGCGATGTTCCCCTGCCGGGCCGCCGCACCTACCAGGGGCCGGCCGGCCACAACCCCTACTTCCCGTTTGGCGGGAAAAAGAAAAAATGATCCCGGCTCCGTTTCGAACTGCCGTGCTCACGCGGCCTGGACAGAGCATCGGCTAGGATCGAAGACTAACAAGGGAAGTTGCGGACCAGCGGTCAACCGGCTTACCGGAGGGCACACGGTCGCTCTCGGAGTGACCACGTCGGCAGGTCCCGGACAGTCTAGGAGGAGCCCGTGTCCCACCCGATCGATGTCGGATCAGTACTCGGTGGCCGCTACAAGGTCACTGCCACCGTACTGACCTCACATGACCAGGATCTGGTGCTGGACGGTGTGGACCAGGTGCTCAACCGCCCCGTGAGCATACTCGTCGCAGGCCCGGGCAACGCCGACCAGGTGGCCCAGAGCGCCCGTGAAGTGGCCACGGGCGAACGTCCCGGCAACGTGCAGATCCTCGATCTTGGCGTCAGCGACGCCACCACGTACCTGATCACCAACCACACCTCGGCCGCGGATCTGCTGGATCTTGTGGTCTCTTCCAACCCGCCGTACGTCGAACCCTTCTTCACGGACACGCTGGGCAGCGAGATCTTTGGGCAGGCCCGCTCCCACGAACCCGAAACCTACGACGGGCTTTACGACGACGAGGAAGTCGACGCCGGGTACATCAACTATGGCCAGGCCCAGGGCACAAACGCACAGCCGCCGGCTTCTCCGGCACCGCCCCCCGCGGGAGTACCGTCGCGGCCCGCTTCCGCTCCTGCTGCCGCGGCAGCAGCCGCGGCGGCCGCCAGGGCACCCACAACCGCACCGCAGGAGACGGCGGCGCATTCAACGGCGCCGCAGCCCGTCCAGAACGGCTCGCCCCGCCAGGCCGAACCGGCAGCGCAGCAGCCCGCAACCGCCGCGGCACCAAAAGTTTCCTTGTGGTCCGACGACGACTACACCGGTGACGATCACCGCGGCGGAGAGCACCACGGCGGCGCAGCCGCGGCTGCCGGAGTGGCTGCTGCCGGCTTCGACTCGGCGGATCGGGCTCCGGGCAACTTCCCCGCCTCCGCCCGTGCCGCCGTCGACCAGGATGAGGACGAGTACGAGTACGAAGACGAGGACGAGCCCAACCGGGAGCCGCGTTCCATGCGCTGGCTGGTGGGCGGGCTCCTGGCTGCCGTGCTGGTGGTCGGCCTGATCTTCGCGGTCACCAACCTTGGCAGCCTCTTCAAGAGCAGCCCGCAGACCAACGCCGCAACCTCCGCCTCCTCCAGCGCACCGGAACCGTCCACCGCGCAGCCGTCGTCGACCGCCACCGAGGCGCCGGCGGCCGGACCGCCCGTCATCGAAGACGTGACGCGACTCGGCAACTTCGATTTCGCCGGAAATTACGACTCCGACCTCGTCAAGACTTTTGACGGCAACGGCGCGAGCTTCTGGTCAGACATGGAATTCGCGACGGACGACTGGGGCGGACTCGCCTCCGAAGTTCCGCTCGTGGTCAAGCTGAAGGACCCTTCCAAGGTCTCTTCCGTCACTCTGAGCCAGTTGGGGGCCTCCGGTGGCAACATCAGCGTCTTCACCAATGACAAGCCGACCCTGGACGGTGCAAAGCAGATTGGCAGCAACAGCTTTACGTCACCGGACCTGACCATGCCGCTGTCTGAACCCGTCACGGCGCAGTACGTGATCGTGTCCATCAAGAAGCTTCCGAAGCTGGCCGCACCCAAGACCCGCTATGGGTACGGCCTGCGCTTGGCCGAAATCAAAGTCCAGTAACGGCCCTGCGCGGCTGCCGCTGCGCCCAAAGGCGGCGGCTGCGCTCTAAGGCTGCCGCTGCGCCCTAAGGCGGCTGTCGTGCAGCGGAGGCCTTGCCCGCCGGTTGGCCGGTAATCCGGGGCCGTCTCCGGCCCCGACCCCGGCAAACCGGTACCCTGAGTAGTGGTGTTGCTCCGTGACGCCCATTTCGGCCGGAATATTCAATGCCCGGCAATAGTTGTGCCATGTGGCCGGCCATCGCGGCGGGCGCATCGACAAAGGAAGAGGTTCACCGTTCAGTGAGCAACGCAGAAAACACTGCCTCCGAAGTACGTGATGTCATCATCGTCGGCTCCGGCCCGGCGGGCTACACCGCAGCGGTGTACACGGCGCGCGCGAACCTGAAGCCGCTGCTCCTGGCAGGCTCGGTTACGGCTGGCGGCGAACTGATGAACACTACGGACGTGGAGAACTACCCAGGGTTCCCCGACGGCATCATGGGCCCGGACCTGATGGAGAACTTCGAGAAGCAGGCCGCCCGTTTCGGCACGGAGATCCAGTTTGAGGACGTCACCGATTTGGACCTCGACGGCGACGTCAAGACCGTCACCATCGGCACGGGGGAGACCTTCAAGGCCCGTTCCATCATTCTTTCCACCGGTTCGGCCTACCGCGAGCTCGGCTTGCCGAACGAGAAGAGGCTTTCGGGCCACGGTGTGAGCTGGTGTGCAACCTGCGACGGTTTCTTCTTCAAGGATCAAGACATTGCCGTCATTGGCGGCGGCGACTCCGCCATGGAAGAGGCCCTGTTCCTCACCAAGTTCGCCAAGTCCGTCACGGTGGTCCACCGCCGCGATGCCCTCCGCGCTTCAAAGATCATGGCTGACCGCGCCTTGGCCCACGAGAAGATCAACTTTGTGTGGAACACCGGTGTGGAAGACGTGTTGGGACAGGACAAAGTCACCGCATTGCGGTTGAAGAACCTGGTGGACGGCACGGAATCCGAACTGGCCGTAACCGGAGTATTCGTGGCAATCGGCAACGATCCCCGCACCGATCTGGTCAAGGGCAAACTCGAGCTGACCGCAGAGGGAACCATCGCCGTGGACGGCCGCACCTCGAAGACCAGCGTCCAGGGCGTCTTCGCTGCCGGTGACGTCATTGATCCGACCTACCGCCAGGCCATCACAGCCTCCGGTTCCGGGTGCGTGGCCGCCCTCGACGTCGAGCACTACCTCGCAGATTTCCACGCCTAACCGGCGCGCAGCAACCAACGGAAGAGAGACAAAGGTTATGAGCAACGCAAAAGACGTAACGGACGCCAGCTTCAGCACTGATGTACTGGCCTCCGAGAAGCCCGTCATTGTCGATTTCTGGGCCGAATGGTGCGGCCCCTGCCGCAAGCTCGGTCCGATTCTTGACGAGATTTCGGTCGAGTACGGCGAGAAGGTTGATGTGGTCAAGGTGAACGTTGACGACAACCCGGCCATCGCTGCCGAGTACGGCATCACCTCCATCCCTGCCGTGTACCTGTTCCAGGGCGGCGAGGTCAAGGGCACCGTGATCGGCGCCCGGCCCAAGCAGTTCTTCGAGAAGGAATTTGCGGACGTCCTGTCCTAGGCTGACCGAAAGTGGCCCCCGCTTCTGGCGGGGGCCATTTTTTTGTTGTGCTCCACGGCCCACGATCGGGGAGTAGGACTAGGCGGACAGCCCCTAAATCTGCCATGACCGGTTTTGCAACCTTGGGTGGCTGTCTATCGGATTGGTTTTTTGGTCTGCTGGCTGACAATTCCTCTGGGCGCCGCCGGCTTGTGAAATGGGCTATCCCTCGGCCGGCGAACTGCTATTCGTGCTGACAGTCACAGAAGGTGTTTGGCCGTTGCTTAGGGGACGCCACCCTCTTGTTTCACGTGAAACATGATGACCGCTGCACCCCCACTTATCAGTTCGGTGCGCGATGTGAACCTGTGCGTAGACACAGCGGGTTCCCAATAGAACATCACAGTCGATTTGCGTTGCCTGCGTGTATGCCGAGGATTGGTTGCCCAAATTCCACCGAAGCACCATGCGCCATGTCGCGTAATGGACGTGTTTCACGTGAAACATCCAACTTCCAGAGTCATGAAGTTTGGGACGGCTTTCGGATGAGTCCGGACTCGAAAAGCACTCCAACACTCGTGGCCCGCCGCGGGGGAGTCTACGGTAGAGGTCTCACCTATACCAGGTTCGTGGTTTTCTGACGGGAAGGCTTCCGCCGATACTGCCGTTAAGGCGGCGCCGCACTCCGCTGCCGCCCCGAGTTCGGGCAGGGTCAGGGCCCTCCTGCCAGCGCAACACGCCATGACTGCTCCTGCACGTCCGCCACGGGTCCGGGGAGAGTTGGGGGCCACCCGGGTCCGCCGCAAAATAGTAGACTAGTCGGCGGGTGACCAGGACTGCGATCGACTGTCTCTAACACACACATTCGCCCCGTTTTCCAAGAACGGCGATCAATGCCGGCCAGTCACGACCGGCCGTAGCCACCGGCCGCCCGGTTCGGACCCTGTTTCACGTGAAACAGGTGCGTACGTCGCAGCTGCCGAATTGTCCGGCCCACCTCCACGCTACCCATGTTTCACGTGAAACGGGTGTGCACGTCGCGAGAGTGCCGACTACTTCCGCCCACCTCCGCCGCGCCGATGTTTCACGTGAAACACCCCTAGTCGCAATCCATAAATCGCAACTTGGAGCGAAGTAATAGTTAACTCTTCGATAATCCTCTGCGGTTACCAATTCAGCGTGCCCATTTCCGCAGGAAAAGAGGTCGGTGGGACGCAAAGATGCGCTTGACGGTCTGCGCCTCCCTGCTGGAAAGGCCCGGCCCAACCTTGGCCGAGCGGCCCCAGGGACGTTGGCCTGCGCCCGTGAACGCCATCGTTCCTCGCCCTAACGCTCGCTCCAGCACCGCCGGCTCCGACCCAATTTCCGCACAACAGACCGGATTTCGTACGGTTCACCGGATCCGATCCCGTCCCAACATCTCCAGACCGCCTAGTTTCACGTGAAACATGTCGGCGGACCAGAAACAGTCTGCGGCGAAGCAGACCCAAGATTCCCGTCCGTAGCCACCGAGGGGGGAACGGCCGCCAACCTTCAGGCCTCTGTGACCCGCCGTATGTGGGGAAAGGCGAACGTGGGTGCCTTTGAAGCGGCGTGCAGTGCGCCCCGGAACCGGCGAGGGGACTTGCCTGTGCTCAGCCGCCGGAGCTTGGGGCGGAGTGTTCATGGGCGTTCTCGGCCGCCCGCCTACGACCATGGGCCTATGTTGTCTGATTTGAAAGCGAACCGATGATCAATTTCGGATCGCTGCGGCAGTCAGTCATCGAATGAACACGCCCCGCCGCCGTTACGGCCGGCGCAGTTCCCGCACCCTGCGCGGCGTGGGACGCACGGAACCGGTCCTGCATTCCATAGGGCACCCGACCAAACAGGGCCCGGCTCTGAGGCGATTCTGACGGTTAGGTCCGACATTTTGTCCAATCCATGGCTCGTCCCGACAATTGGACCGTCGCAGCCTCCGGTCCGCGTCCTACGCCCCTGTACGAGTCGCTGCTCCGCTTCACCGAGGTTCCTGTCCAGGGCCACTCCGGCGGCGGTCAAGGTCAATCGTGCAGTGCCTGTTCAGAGTTCGTGGGCTGATCGGTTCATCAATCACCATCACCGTTCAGCCCGCGGCATGATCTTGTCCCCGCTGATCAATGCCCACTGTCTCCGCCCAGGCCCGGTTCGGTCTCAGGCTCCACTCAAGCTGCATTGGGCTCGCCCAAACTCCTGTGCCGTTAGCGGCTGGTCGCCCCATTTTGCTCTAGAGGGGACCGGATTGGGCCGGCTCTTGTGTCCCCGGGTAGGGTCCATTCGGCATTCGCGGGACAAGAAGATCGCACGCCTGCTCTCATGAAGTCTTGTTCTCATGAAGGTTGGTGTCTGTGCCCTGACAGCCGCGGCGCAGGAGGTTCGATTCCATGGCGGCAAGACCAAGGACACGCAGGTCCAGCCGCGAAGCTGCCCCCGCCCCGGCAGGCACCGCAACCGACGCTGCCCGCTATGGATGTCCTTCGAGCCCTCGGCGTCTGTCCGCAATTCCCCACTCTCATAGTGACCGGTGCAGGCCTTCCGACCGTCAATCCACGAGCCATCACGACCGCCGACCTGGGTACCAAGCGGAGGTCGGCGGTGGCCGACACCCAAGCATTTCCGGTCTGTCCAGCGGCTATAGGATCCGGAGCTCATTCGATATCCACCAGTTTCTCCACAGAAGTTATTCACATAGTTATCCACAGGTGCTGAGAGATTATTCACATGCCCTTCCTGGTGAGCGGCCGAGCGCGGTCGCCCCTCCGGCACCGGTCCTCTGACCAGCCACCCGCCGTGCCGGGGATAGGTCCTGGACCCCAATGAGGAACTCCGGCTCGCAATCAGGTCTTCGAGCGTATATCCCTGAAAAATTAACCGTAGAACGTCGATTTAGTACATCTTCGCGGATGCTTCGACCATCGTCGCTGCACACCATAATCATGTTTCACGTGAAACGGACAGTGGGCCCTCAAAGGAGGTTCGGGGCAGTTGTCACGGCAGCAGCTCGTACAAGAATCTGGCGTCCCTAGCGGGCTGCCGTCAGTCACTAATCCACAAAGTTATCCACAGCAATATCCACCGCCCTATCCACCGCGCCATCGACCGGCCGCTGGCTAATACTCGGGCCGGAAGCGGCCCCGCGAACCTCGCCTGGATGCAGCTTTGACCTGCGGTGAAGTAACCTCCGGACTTGTCATCCCAGGGCGGCCGGGAGCTGCAAATCCAGGTGGGTCGAACCAAAACCCGTCGAGCGCCGGGACCGCCGACGTGTCATTGCATCGCCCGTCGCGCCGGCCGAAGCCAGCTTGTTCCACAGCGCAAGGCGGACTTCAAGAAGACCAGGGGAGCGGAGTCACTGTCCCAAGGAACTCTCCCGTCCCACGTCCAGGGGATCGTTTTGCCGGGCCGAGATGCGACGACGGCACCCGCTGAATCGATGGGCTTTGCCGGGCAGCTCACATGCTCTGAGCTCGGAGACCTTGGCGGGCCTCACGCCCTCGCTGGGTCTGTCCGGTCGATCATCTTTCCACTCCGGTCCTCGCGGACCCGCCGTGTCCGTTGGCCGATGCCAACACGAAGAGGCTCGTCGACAGTGTGTTTGCCATGCGTTGTTTGCATTGAGACGGCCCTGGACTTGTCCTGACTGATGCATTGCCTGTCGACCCGGGGATTCGGATGAGGGAGGCACCGGACTGCAAAAGCGGTCGGGTCGGTCGAGCCCGCACAGTTGACACGCGCAAGCACGAGTCCCGAACCCAATCAGATTGGTCCGGATGCAGACCTTCCTTCTTTGCGGTTTGAATCCCTCCGGTTGCCGCACCAACTTACGGGTCCGGTGCGATCAGCGGATTGGATCCTGCAGGCAACTGCGCCCTGGTGCCCGGGGCGACGAACCTTACCGCCCGAAACACACTGGTCCGGGGGAGCGGACCCGGCGCTGGTAGCCGTGTAGTTGGAACATGCAGCAGCTCGGCTGCTTCCCTATAATGGCGGCTGGATGCCCACACAAGAGCCATCCCGACAGTTCCAGCCAGGCCGAATCCACAGGAAGGCGTGGTCGGCGTCTGGGATCAATCGGCACGACCCCGGCCCTACTTCACATGGCCTCCGCTTCCCTTCTCGCGGGTGCGTCGCGCGGCCTGAGCTCCTGCCGGAAGACTCCTTCCAACACACTGCAGCAGGATCAGCCGGTGTGCAGCAGTACAGGATCTGCACTGCACTCTCATCAAGCGGGTACTGGCAAGCCGGCAGGTGCGTCAGCAGCGGCACAGTGTGGGGGGCCCGCGAGGCGTCCGGTGTGCTGTTCCGGATGAGGGGAGCCGTGTCCGGAGTGCCGGAATAGACCCCCAGAGTGCCATCTCGGCTATTGGATAAGGCGTCGGGCTCACCGGAGGAAGCTGAAAAATGCGGCAGGAACAGCACACCCGCCGGGGCCCCAAGGAGATCAGGCATGCCTGGCACGCCGGCATGCCCCATGGCGCATGGTTACAGCTGGATGCGGCGATGGGACTGCAGCAGAACGTTGGCGGTCATGGCACCCGGCTACCTGGGTGGGGAGGATGCGTGTCAGGGTCCCGGTTCCCTTTGCCCGGGTCCCGGCAAACTGACAGGCACAATCATGTACCGAATGCGGAATCGGGGACGTGGGTGCAAGCCGGCGAAAGGGGTGAGCGGCAAGTTAGCGGGGGAGTCGAAGGACGCAGACATCCGCAAAGCGAGGCAGTTCCGGTCAGCTTTCGCGATCAGACTCCCACAAGAGGTCTTCAACAATGCGATCGAGACTACATGCTTCCTGTGGCGCCGAGGCCAGATCACCGTCCGCATCACGGCCCGCGTCCGTTCCCGCGCCAAGGTCGGCGTCCAGGTCTGCGCCGTCGACTTTGTCCCGATCTTCGTCCACGCCCACATCGAGACCTCTGTTGAGGTTCGCTTTTCGAGGCGCGTGTCCGGCGCCAATTTCTACCGTAACCACCGGAACGTTCCTACAAAGCCATGGCCCGAACCCGACGAAGCAGCAAGCAGACCAAGCTGCCGGCCCGCGCGCGAACCCACGGTTCAACCCACTTCAATTTTCGTTCACGGAAGCTGCCCCCACGACCCGTGATCGTAAGCAGCGAGAGAGTGCCGCCGGCCTCCGCCAGGACCGGACAGTGCCGTATTAGAGCATCCCGAGGCGTGCAAGGCTTCGGATGCCCTGCAGCCTGCTTAGCCTTCGTTCAGCCAACCACGCGGGCATACAACGCAGTAGCGGCGCCATATGACGCTTTCAGAGGCGCCCAGGAGCAGGTGATCCCGCAGAGACTGGGAACGGTACAACAGTCGCTCCGAGGTTCGTCCGTGGCTGCGGCGAGCTTGCTCCGCCACCAAGCAGCAGCCGCGCCGTAGTGAGCCGCTTCTCCTGCTTCGCACCGGCATGGACCAATGTGGTCGCATGGCGCACCCGCGGCCGGCCCGGCCGACAGGCAAAAGTGGGCCATAGCTGTGGGTCGATTCCTTGCAAGGGGAAGCCGAACCATCATGACGCAGACGGTGGACCCTTGGTCAAACGACTGGTCGGCACCCCAGTCCACCGGCATTGCGCTGACCACCTACGGCGCAATGGCCGAGCCGGATCGCCAATCCGCAGGCGGACTCGCATGGGCAGGGATGTGGTCCGGCTGCCGGATTGACGACTGCGCAGCGGTCTCCAACCGCTGGCCGGATTCATCTGCCCTTTTGTCTCCTCACATAGGTGCCCAGCCTGCCTGGCGTTCGATGGGGCAAGGCGCAGATTCGCGGCCCCGTTTCACGTGAAACATTGACGGACCACTCCAGCCCAGATGGTCAGTGAGCTCTGGAAGGCGGCGAAGATGGCTGTTGCTGACTAGCGCGATCGCAGCGGCACCGGCAGAGAGGGGGCCTTTCCGCAACAACGAGAACCGTGCAGCTGCCATTTATGCTCGGTGTGGCCGTTCCATGCGATCAGAAGCTCCACCCACGGAACGCAGCAGAGTGGACGGTACGGCCACCGGAAACGCATCGGACTCCACGCTCAGGAAGCTCCGCCCCAGTCAGGGACACCCGCCTGCCCAGCACCAGCCCGTCGTTCCGCACGTGTCCCTCGGTCTCGCCCAAGCAGGGCCGGCGATGCTGACGATTTCCACAGAAAGACCACGGCACTGCGTCGGCCCCCACCCACGGCCGCAACCCGCGAGAGCCCGGGCCAGGACGGAAGCGAGAGAGCCGCCGGAACTAGTCGGCGCCACCGGTGCCGCCACGTTACCTTTTTCGTAGCCCGTTCCTGTTGCAGGATGAGGGTGTGCTGGCCTGCCAACCCCGGCATGATTGCCGCCCCCAGTCGTCAATGATCCGGGGGGTGTTGTCACCGGGATCCGGTAGGTGCCGGAGAGACCTCTAATAGAGGCAGGACAGTTTGGGATCGTCGTGCGTAACGTGGATGCGGGCTCTGACACCGCGGACAGTCCAGCACAGGTATCAGCTGCTGCGACGGGGAGGTACAGGTGATCGGAAACCACGAAAGCATTGATGTCTTCATCGGCCTGAACGTCGGCAAGGCCGAGCACCACGCCGTTGCCGTGGACCGGGCCGGAAAGAAGCCCTTCGACAAGTCTTTACCCAACGACGAGGTCCGGCTGCGCGAAATACTGGCCTCACTGAACAAGCACGGCAGCATCCTGCTCGTGGTTGACCAGCCTGCCACGATTGGTGCGCTGCCGGTCGCGGTCGCACAGGCCGACGGTGTCACCGTTGGATACCTGCCCGGGCTGGCGATGCGCCGGATAGCTGACCTGCACCCTGGCGAGGCGAAAACCGACGCCCGGGACGCGTTCATCATTGCCGACGCGGCCCGGACCATGCCCCACACACTGCGATCCATCCAGATCGCCGACGAACAGCTCGCTGAACTGACCATTCTCTGCGGCTTCGACGACGATCTGGCCAAAACAGGCAACCGCAACGTCGAACCGGATCCGCGGCCTGCTGACCCAGATCCACCCCGCTCTGGAGCGTGTCCTGGGCCCGCGACTGGACCACCCGGCAGTGCTGGACCTGCTGCGCACCTGGCCCACCCCCGAAGCCCTCCGCCATGCCGGCCGGCGCCGGATCGGAAACCGGCTCAAAAAGCGTGCACCCCGGATGGGCGAACGCCTTGCCAGCGAAATCATCGACGCACTCGGCCAGCAAACAGTAACCGTCATCGAGACGAACGCGGCCACGATCGTGCTGCCCCAACTGGCCCGGATGCTCGCCGACATCCGCGAGTCCCGGGACACCGTCTTCACCCGGGTCGAGGCCATCGTGGAGGCCTCGCCCGCCGCCGTTGCGACACCCTCTACGCCATGTTGCGCGACGGCACTCTCTACGAACCACGGCTAAACCCCAGCGGCTTGACGAAAACCATAGAGGCACCCCCCGCAACTCTCCGGCAGTGGGCGAACACGGCAGCGCCGAACTCGGCACCACCGAATTCGCCGGCACCGGCAGCATCGGTAGAGACAAAGAAGGGAGGGTCTGTTTCACGTGAAACAGACCCTCCCGGAGGACTCAGCGAGTCGCGACCTAGCTGGGAGCTCCCGGCGTGAGGACGTCCATGATGCGGTTCAGGTCCTCGACGCTGGCGAACTCAATGCTGACACGCCCCTTGCGGGCACCAAGCGAAATCTTGACATTAGTATCAAGGCGGTCAGACAGCGACGACGCCAGGTAATCCAGTCGTTCGTGGCGGGCTCCGGCCCGCGGGATGTTGTTCTTGGCCGGCGAGGCGGGGCTCTGATACAGGGTCACAGCTTCTTCGGTCGCCCGGACCGACATGCCTTCTGAAACAATCTTCTGCGCCAAGCGTTCCATGGCCGCGGCGTCAGGAAGTGCCAGGAGTGCGCGGGCGTGCCCTGCGGAGATGACATTTGCCGCAACCCGGCGCTGCACCAGCGGGGGCAGCTTCAGCAGGCGCAGGGTGTTGGAAACCTGGGGCCGCGAACGTCCGATCCGGTCCGCCAGCTGCTCGTGTGTGGTGCCGAAGTCCTCGAGTAGCTGCTGGTAGGCCGCCGCCTCTTCGAGCGGATTCAGCTGGCTGCGATGCAGGTTCTCCAGCAGCGCGTCGCGAAGGAGGTCGTCATCGGTGGTGTCACGGACAATCGCGGGGATAGTTTCCAGGCCTGCGGCCTGTACTGCACGCCACCGTCGCTCACCCATGACGAGCTCATAGGGTTCGCCACCCTCTTCGGTTGAGGTACGGACCACAATTGGCTGGAGGACGCCAATTTCCCGCACAGAGTGCACCAGCTCCGCCATGTCATCCTCATCGAAGACCGAGCGGGGCTGCTTGCGGTTGGGATGGATGTCCGTGACCGGGATTTCGGCAAATCTGACGCCGGGCACCTCTACGAGGTCAACAGTTCCCTCGTCACCGTGCTCGGGCGTGGAGTCAAACGTCAGCTGTTCGCCGGCGTCGGATGCGGCCGCCTTGGCAGCAGCGGTCGCCGGCTTGGAGGCAGCCGACTTTCGGGCGGGGGTTTTCTTGGTCACGGCGGCGCCAGCTGCGTCGGCTTTGTCGGCAGCAACGTCGGCTCCGGCAACAGCGCTGGTTGCTTCAGTGGTGTCAACCGTGAGATCAGCGGAATCGTCGGCCTTGACAGGTGTGGACTCCGGCTCCTTGGCCAGCGCGGCCTTGGTGTCCGCGAGCGTCTCGGCGTCGGAGGTCTTTTTTCGGGCTTCAGGGAAGAAGAGGTCCACGGGCCGGGATGGGGCAGCACCGCTTCCGGAGGCGTTAGCCGCGGCGGAACTTGGAATGAGTGCGCCAAGTCCACGGCCGAGGCCGCGTCGCTTATCGCTCATGGATAAATCCCTCCAGTGGAAGAGCCGGGATTCACCTGGCTCTGGTTAGTGCAATTCTTGAAAGATTCTAACGTTCCGCGATTTCCGCGGCGGCTTCCAGGTAAGACAGGGCACCGCTGGAAGAAGGATCATACGTCATGACAGTTTGCTGGTAGCTCGGCGCCTCGGAAATACGGACCGACCTCGGCACCACAGCGCCGAGCACCTGCTTCGGGAAGTGTTCCCGGACCTCGGCTGCCACCTGGGCGGCGAGGTTGGTGCGGCCGTCATACATGGTCAGCAGAATAGTGGAAACAACCAGATCAGCGTTCAGGTGCTTCTGGATCATCTCGATGTTCTTCAGGAGCTGGCTGAGGCCTTCGAGGGCGTAGTACTCGCACTGGATCGGGATGAGGACTTCGCCGGCCGCACAGAACGCATTGACCGTCAGGAGCCCGAGGCTCGGCGGGCAGTCGATGAAGATGTAGTCCAGCCGCTCCTCGCCATTCTTGGCGCGCTCCTTGGAGTACACATCGATTGCGCGGCGCAGCCGCTGCTCGCGGGCCACCAGGCTGACGAGTTCAATTTCGGCACCGGCAAGGTGGATGGTGGCGGGCGCACAGATCAGGTTGTCGATGTCGGGGCACGGGGCCACGACGTCCTTCAGCGGGACATCATTGATCAGCACATCGTAGATGCTGTCGACATCGGCGTGGTGCTCGATTCCCAGGGCGGTGGAGGCGTTGCCCTGCGGATCGATGTCGATGACGAGCACGTTCAGGCCAGCGGCCGCCAGCGCGGCGGCGATGTTCACGGTCGTCGTGGTCTTGCCGACGCCGCCCTTCTGGTTGGAAACGGTGAAGATCCGGGTTTTCTCCGGTTTGGGGAGCTGCCGGCCGAGCAACCGCTCGCGGCGCTTGTTTTCGTGTGCGAGTTCGCGGGCGATGGGACTGGAATCGTCGATGGAATCCAGCACGTTCCCCGTGTGCGGAAGGGATGTTTCACGTGAAACACCGGCCATCCCGGTCGTCTTCGCAACCGAAGCCGTGTGATTTCCGGAGTAGTCAAAAGCTACTGCAGGAGCCGTAAACGCCCGTGCGGACCCCAGGGACACAAACGGCGGGATCCGTTGTGTGGAGGCTTCGCTACTGCTCACTATGACACGCTCACTCTCATTCGGCTCTTACTGCCGGTTACTAGCCTAACCTCTTCCCCTCAGACTCCCCGGGCACCGGGGCCGGTGCTAGGTAATCTTTTGAGGCTTGTTCACTACGATTCGCACAACGGTGGTGGGTTCCTCAAGCAGGTCTTCACCCACCACCACCACGGACGTCTGAATGCCGCCCAGTTTGCGGATAACCTTGGCGGCCTTTTCGATTTCCTCGCCGGCGCTGCGTCCCTTGATGGCGACGACTTCTCCCTTGCCGGCCAGGAGCGGAATGGCCAGCCCGGCGAGATTGGACAGCGCGGATACGGCGCGGGCAGTCACGACGTCGGCGTTCACGAGTCCCACTGCGAGTTCCGCGCGGGTGCGCATGATCGTGACGTTCTGGAGGCCAAGATCATCCACCACCTCCTGGAGCCAGATGACGCGGCGCTCCAGTGGTTCGATCAGCGTTAGTTCCAGATCCGGCCGCGCAATGGCCAGGCACAGGCCAGGCAGGCCGGCGCCGCTGCCGACGTCGGCGACATGGCTTCCGTGGGCAATCTGGCTCTCAATGACGGCGCAGTTAAGCACGTGCCGGCTCCAAAGCCGCGGCACCTCACGGGGCCCGATCAGGCCCCGCTCGGTCCCGGACGTCGCCAGGTGCTCGACGTAGCGTTTCGCCAGTTCCAGGCGGTCGCCGAAGATGGACTCTGCTGCCTTGAGTTCCGGGGCGGTAATTTCAACCATCAAGCTAGTCAACGGTTCAGTCTGCGGAGACAACGATGTGCCGGTCGGCGCCTTCGCCTTCGGACTCGCTCACGAGTCCCAAATCAGCGACGGCGTCATGCACGATCTTGCGTTCGTAGGCGCTCATCGGAGCCAGGGCAACTGCCTCACCCGAATCCTTCACAGCGGCGACGGCGTCTTCAGCGATCTTCTGCAGGTCGCCGGCGCGCTCGGCACGGTAGCCGTTGATATCCAGCACCAGGCGGGAGCGGTTCTCCGTCGCGGAGAGGACCGCGAGCCGCGTGAGCTCCTGGAGGGCCTCAAGGACTTCGCCGTCACGGCCCACCAGGCTGTCCAGCCCGGCGGCTTCCTCTTCGGCGACGATCGAGATGTAGGTGCGGCCGTTGCGGACCTCGATGTCGATGTCGCCATCAATGTCCGCGATATCCAGCAGTTCCTCGAGGTAGTCCGCAGCGACGTCGCCTTCTTCTTCGAGGCGGCTGGCGGAAACACTCTTGCCGGTGCCGGTCTCCGCACCCTGTGACGAGTCGTCGTCCGCGCTCTGGGCGTCGTCCCGGTCGTCGTCAAACTCGGCGGAAATAGCGTGTTCGGTGCTCTCGGCGGACATTACTTCCTCTTCCTGTTCTTGCGTTGCGGCTGGACGCGCTGGGTCTTGGCTTCGACGGCGGCCGCGGCGGAGGCTTCGGCCTCGGCGTCGACCTTCTTGCCGCCCAAAAGGGGCAGGGCGGGCAGGCCCTTGGCTGCCCGGCGCTCGGCGAGAGCCTTGGCCGCCGGCGATCCCGGCGTAGGCATCCGGCGGATCACGAAGAACTGCTGTCCCATGGTCCACAGGTTGGTGGTGGTCCAGTAGATCAGGACGCCGATGGGGAAGTTAATACCGCCCACACCGAAGACGACCGGCAGGATGTAGAGCATCATTTTCTGCTGGCGCATGAACGGGCTGGCCAGGGCCTCTTCGGACATGTTCTTGGCCATGATCTGCTTCTGCGTGATGAACTGCGAGGCCGTCATGGCCAGGATCATCACGATGGAGAGGATCCACACCGACATCTGGTTCCCGCCGCCGCCGTGGAGCAGGGAGGCGGAGAGCGGGGCACCGAAGATGGTGGATTCGTCGAACTGCTTGACCTGTTCCGGGCTCATGGCGCCGATGCCCTGGCCGCCCGCCTTAGCCGAGCTGATGCCGGAGAGCACCTGGAAGAGCGCAAAGAAGAAGGGCATCTGGATCAGCATGGGCAGGCAGGCGGAGAACGGGTTGGTGCCGTGCTTCTTGTACAGCGCCATCTGTTCCTGCGCCATGGCCTGGCGGGAGAGCTGGTCCGTCTTGCCCTTGTACTTGTCCTGCATTTTCTTCAGGTCCGGCTGCAGGAGCTGCATCCCGCGCTGGGCCTTGATCTGCTTGACGAAGACGGGAATCAGGGCGGCGCGGATGACCAGCACCAGCCCGATGATGGCCAGGGTCCAGGTCCAGCCGCTGGCCGCCGGCATGCCAATGGCGCTGAGTCCGTCATGGAAGCCGACCATGATGGCTGAGACCAGCCATTTGAACGGGGCCAAGATTGTTCCAAAGATGTCCATACGATTCCCTATTCGTCAGGCCGCAGTGCGGCCTTCTCCATCAGGCTGAGCAGCCAGGTATATGTCCGGATTGTTCAGCACAACAATTGTGGGGGTGCGGCCCGCGGGCCATTCCCGATGCCCGGCGGGGACATGGTCCACACCACCGGCATTCCATGGATGGCAGCGCAACAGGCGCCTCGCAGCGAGCCAGCTTCCTTTCACCGCGCCGTGGACGGTGATCGCTTCAAGGGCATAGGCCGAACAGCTGGGGAAAAAACGGCAAACCTGGCCGTACAGCGGTGAGATCACCTTGCGGTACGCCAGGAGCAACAGGATGAGGACATCACGGGGCAGGTTCCAGACTGCCCGGCCCAACCATGCTGCTGCGGATCTTGCAGGAGGGACGACGGCGGCAGTTGAGTTACGCACGCGGGGTCCCTTCCTGTGTCGTCTCGTTAGAACCTGGTGAAGCAGCCTGCGAAAGGCGGTTGCCCAGCCTTTTCATGGTCGTCTCCAAAGCGGCGTCATAGTCGGCAAGCAGCTGGTCCCAGCTGGCTCCCGCTGCGGCGGGCAGGGCCCGGACCACAATGGCGAACCCGCTGCCGTATTTCTGCAACGACAATGCACCGGCTTCTCTCAGTCTCCTCTTAACGAGGTTCCTGACAACAGCGTTCCCGACACTCTTGGAAACGATGAATCCGATCCGGCTTGGTTCATCGGCAGCGAGAGCTGCCGCATATAACACTACGTTCCGGCGTCCATTGCGGACACCGGAACGTACAGTTGTTGAAAAATCGGTTGATGTCCGCAGACGGTTCCTGGTGGCTAGCACCGTTCAACTCGCACAGGGATATGGACCGACGAGTCAGTTATTTAGGCCGACAGTTCGGTGCGGCCCTTGCCACGACGGGCTGCCAGGATGGCACGGCCGGCACGGGTACGCATACGAAGGCGGAAGCCGTGCTTCTTGGCTCGACGGCGGTTATTCGGCTGAAAAGTCCGCTTGCTCACGTTAGTTACTCCAGTGGATCAAAGGTGCGCCCACCCGATCAAGGGGAAGAACTGGCCGACGCTAAGTTTTGGTATGTGCCGCTTCCCTCGTATCTCACACGACGCTGGGCGTCAGGAAAGATGCAGATGAGGCGAAAAGCGTACACATGGGACTTCACAACGTTAGGGCTTGCCAACCTCCCGAGTCAAACCGGGGACCGCTCCGCACGCTATCCCCAGCTGTGGCTAACTGCTCCCGCAGCCTGTGGATGAAGTGCGTCACGCGCCCCATTTCAGAACCACAACGGTGTAATTATCCACAGGACTGAACCCAGCTATCTTCTGGCGTTTTCATCCCCTACAGTGTCTCAGTAACCCCTTATCCACGGACTGTGCATAACCCTGTGGATTGAGCCGGCCGGTGGACAGCTCCGGACCGCGTGGATGCACGTAATGCAGGCCAGCAAGTTTGAGGAACTGATTGATGACAGTAGACGAAGCCAACCAAGCCAACACTGTCGGAAGTTCCTGGCGGCGGGTAGTGAGCCTCCTGGAGAACGACCACCGTGTCTCTCCCCGGCAGCGCGGCTTCGTCATCCTCGCCCAGGCGCAGGGGCTCATCGGTTCCACCCTGCTGGTAGCAGTTCCGAATGAGCTCACCCGCGAAGTGCTGCAGACCCAGGTCAAGGAAGCCCTCGACGACGCGCTCCGCAGCGTGTTCTCCGACGAAATCCGCTGCGCGATCGACGTCGACACTGATCTGGTGCCGCTGCACACAGAACCCGAACCCGCCGTCGAACTTTCCTTGGCCGCCGACCCGACCGTGGAGTTGAAGCCGCAGCCGATGCTGCCGAGCACCTCGCATGAATTCGGCCGGCTGAATCCGAAGTACGTTTTCGACACCTTCGTGATCGGTTCCTCCAACCGGTTCGCCCACGCAGCCGCCGTGGCAGTAGCCGAGGCGCCGGCGAAGGCCTACAACCCGCTGTTCATCTACGGGGACTCCGGACTCGGCAAGACCCACCTGCTTCACGCGATCGGCCACTATGCGCGCCGGCTCTACAGCGGGATCCGGGTCCGCTACGTCAATTCCGAGGAATTCACCAACGACTTCATCAACTCCATCCGCGACGATGAAGGCACCAGCTTCAAGACCACGTACCGCAACGTGGATGTGCTGCTGATCGACGACATCCAGTTCCTGGCCGGCAAGGACCGGACGCTGGAGGAGTTCTTCCACACGTTCAACGCCCTGCACAACAACAACAAGCAGGTGGTCATCACCTCGGACCAGCCGCCGAAACTGCTCGCCGGCTTCGAGGACCGGATGAAGTCGCGCTTCGAATGGGGCCTGCTGACCGACATCCAGCCGCCCGAACTGGAGACCCGCATTGCGATCCTCCGGAAGAAGGCCCTCAGCGAGGGCCTTTCCGCGCCGGACGATGCGCTCGAATACATCGCCTCCAAGATTTCCAGCAACATCCGCGAACTTGAGGGAGCCCTCATCCGCGTCACGGCGTTCGCCAGCCTGAACCGGCAGCCGGTGGATGTGGCCCTGGCCGAGATGGTGCTCAAGGACCTGATCACCGACGACGGTGCCCAGGAAATCACCTCTGCGCAGATCCTCACCCAGACAGCCGACTACTTCAAGCTCAGCATGGAAGAACTCTGCAGCAAGTCGCGCACCCGCACGCTGGTGACCGCCCGGCAGATCGCGATGTACCTGTGCCGGGAGCTGACGGACATGTCCCTGCCCAAGATCGGACAGGAGCTGGGCGGCCGCGACCACACCACCGTGATCCACGCCGACCGCAAGATCCGCGAACTCATGGCCGAGCGTCGGGTCATCTACAACCAGGTGACCGAGCTGACCAACCGGATCAAGCAGCAGCAGCGCAATTCCTGAGCCATCGGCCGGCGCACTCATACCTTATTAACAGGGCCCTGTGGACAACCCTGTGGATACTTAAGGGGACAACCGCGGTTAATGGGCTTAAAACCCTTAAGGCACCTGTGGATTGGCCAGTCGGCCAAAAATCTTGTCCCCATCCACACCCTGTTTAAAACCTGCTCCGCCCACAGTCCATGAACAGGGCTTAACCGCGGATTCGCACGGCAGGATCGAGTTATCCACAGTTTCCACAGCAGTTATTAACACTACTAATCCCAAGAAAATGAAATTCCCTCAAACAACAATCTCCTTCCCACCTCCGAGCAGCGCCCAGGCCCGTTCCGGACCGGCGCAGGAGACCGGCCCCGCGAACAACACCGATGTAACCCGGGGATGGGAGAAACGCTCACCTTGGGGCTAAGCTGTCTGCAGTGCGTCCGTCCCGGACATCTTTTGTGGTTCCTACCGGGCCATGGGGCCCGGGTGGGCGGACGATTCCCTTGTTGACGGAATTCGGCGTCCCTGCCGACGTCCGCCGCAGCTCGAGCAGTTTCAGCGATTTTCAGCACTAACAGCAGCAATGAAAGGCGGCACCCTTCCGTGAAGTTCAGAGTCGAACGGGACGTCCTGGCAGAAGCCGTGACATGGACCGCCCGGTCGTTGTCTCCGCGGCCGCCCGTTCCCGTACTTTCGGGCCTGCTCCTGAAAGCTGAAGCCGGTACCGTTAGCCTGTCGAGCTTCGACTACGAGACCTCCGCGAGGCTCGAAATCCCCGCTGACATCAGCGCCGAGGGCACTATCCTGGTATCGGGCCGCCTGCTCGCGGACATCTGCCGCAGCCTGCCGTCCGCCCCCGTCGAGGTCGAAACCGACGGCAACAAAGTGACGCTCACCTGCCGCCGAAGCAGCTTCCACCTGGCCACGATGCCCGAGGCTGAATACCCGCCGCTGCCGGCCCTGCCGACGATCAGCGGCACCGTGCCCGGCGATTCGTTCGCCCAAGCCGTATCCCAGGTGATCATCGCGGCCAGCAAGGACGACACCCTGCCGATCCTGACCGGCGTGCGGATGGAAATCGAGGACGACCTCATCACCCTCCTGGCCACCGACCGCTACCGCCTGGCCATGCGGGAAGTCCCCTGGAAGCCTGCGACGCCGGGCATCTCCACGAGCGCCCTGGTCAAGGCCAAGACCCTCAACGAAGTGGCGAAAACCCTGGGCAGCAGCGGCGATATCAACATCGCCCTCGCCGACGACGACAGCCGGCTGATCGGCTTCGAGAGCGGCGGCAGGACCACCACTTCACTCCTGGTCGACGGCGACTACCCGAAGATCCGTTCGCTCTTCCCGGATTCGACCCCCATCCACGCCACCGTGCAGACCCAGGAACTGGTCGAAGCCGTGCGCCGCGTCTCGCTCGTGGCCGAACGCAACACGCCTGTCCGGCTCGCGTTCACCCAGGGCCAGCTGCACCTGGACGCCGGCACCGGCGAGGACGCCCAGGCCTCCGAAGAGCTCGAAGCCCAGCTGTCCGGTGAAGACATCACCGTGGCCTTCAACCCGCACTACCTGATCGAGGGCCTCAGCGTCATCGAAACCAAGTTTGTGCGGTTCTCCTTCACCACCGCACCCAAGCCGGCCATGATCACTGCCCAGCAGGACGCCGAGGGCGAGGACCAGGGCGACTACCGCTACCTCGTCATGCCCGTCCGGCTGCCCAACTAGCCCGTCATTGCCGTGCCCCGGACCTCCGGAGCACGGCACCTGCGGGCCATCACGGCCGTCTCCAACGAAGCACCCCAGCGCAGAAAAGAGTTCATCCCCGTGCACATCGGACTAATCGGCCTTGGAAAAATGGGCTTCAACATGCGTGAACGGCTTCGCAACGGCGGGATCGAGGTCACCGGGTTTGACCGCAACCCCGACGTTGCCGACGTCGCCACCCTGGACGAACTCATCGCCGCCGTCCCGGCGCCGCGCCTGATCTGGGTCATGGTCCCCTCGGGCGAGATTACCGACGCCGTGATCACCGAACTGGGCACTAAGCTCGACGCCGGTGACCTCGTGATCGACGGCGGCAACTCCCGCTTCACGGAAGACCAGAAGCACGGTGCCGCGCTGGCCGAAAAGGGAATCCGCTTTGCGGACTGCGGCGTGTCCGGCGGGGTCTGGGGCCTCCAGAACGGTTACGGCCTGATGGCGGGCGGCGATGCCGCGGACATCGAACGGGCACTCCCCGTCTTCGATGCGCTTCGTCCCGCAGGTGAGCGGGCCGACAGCTTTGTGCACGTCGGCGGCGTCGGCGCCGGCCACTACGCCAAAATGGTCCACAACGGGATCGAATATGGCCTGATGCAGGCTTACGCCGAGGGGTACGAGCTCCTGGCCGCCAAGGAGATCGTCGCCGATCTTCCCGGGACATTCCGGGCCTGGCAGAAGGGAACGGTTGTCCGCTCCTGGCTCCTGGACCTCATGGTCAAGGCCCTTGACGAGGATCCCGGACTGGAATCGATCTCCGACTACGTCGAGGATTCGGGCGAAGGCCGCTGGACCGTCGAGGAGGCCATTGCCAACGCGGTGCCGGCCCCGGCGATCACGGCTGCGCTGTTCGCCAGGTTCTCCTCCCGCGAGGACAATTCGCCGGCCATGAAGATGGTCTCGGCGCTGCGCCACCAGTTCGGCGGCCACGCGACCCGGCCGGCCAAATAATCCTGCCCGGCCACTTGATCCTGCCTGTGAAGTCCTGAATCCCGCGTGTACCTAGAAAAGCTCTCGCTCACCGATTTCCGCAGCTACGCCCAGGTCGATCTCAGCCTTGAGCCCGGAGTCACCGTGCTGGTGGGTTCCAACGGCATCGGCAAGACCAATCTGATGGAAGCGATCGGGTATCTGGCCACGCTCAACTCGCACCGGGTCAGCACGGACGCGCCGCTGTTGCGGTTCGGTGCCGAGCGGGCCATGATCCGGGCCAAGCTGGTCCGTGGCGAGCAGTCCACCGTGCTGGAGCTGGAAATCAACGCGGGCCGGGCCAACCGCGGCCGAATCAACCGGAGCAATCCGGTCCGTGCCAGGGACCTGCTCGGGATCTGCCAGACGGTGCTCTTCGCGCCAGAGGACCTGGCGCTGGTCAAGGGCGATCCGTCCAGCCGCCGCCGGTTTCTGGACGAGCTCCTGGTCAGCCTCATGCCGCGCCACGCCGCGACCAGGAGCGACTATGACCGGGTCCTGAAGCAGCGCAACGCGCTGCTCAAGTCGGCCCGCGCCGGAAAATTCAGCACCGGCCACGAGGCAACGCTCGATGTCTGGGACCAGCACATGGCCCGGGCCGGGGCTGAGCTGCTGCACGCGCGCCTGGAGCTGGTGGACCGGCTGCAACCGCACCTGAAAAATGCCTACGCGCAGCTGACCGACGGCTCCAAGGAGGCCACTGCGGTGTACCGTTCCACGCTGCAGGACAGCCTGGACGACGACGGCGCCACCTCAGGACCAGCGGATTCCAGGCCTGCGGACGGAACCGCAGCCGATGAGGCCGCGCCGGCGGAAGACCTGCGCCTGCTCTCCGTCGAGCAGCTCACCGACCGCTACATCCAGGCCTTCGCCGCAGCCCGGCGCAAGGAACTGGAACGGGGAATTTCGCTGGTCGGGCCACACCGCGACGAACTTGAGCTCGTGCTTGGATCGGCGCCGGCCAAGGGCTACGCCTCCCACGGGGAAACCTGGTCCATGTGCCTGTCCCTGCGCCTGGCCTCCTACTACGTCATGCTCGACGATGCCCGCACGGGCGGCTCGCCCCCGATCCTGATTCTGGACGATGTCTTTGCCGAACTCGACGTCCAGCGGCGGCGTAAACTGGCGGCAATAGTATCCGGCGCCGAGCAAGTGCTGGTCACTGCCGCCGTCGAGGACGATATCCCGGCAGAGCTGACCGGACGGCGGGTGAAGGTCATCCCGGGAGGAATCGATGAGCAGGAAAATCGATGAATAAGGATACCGACGGCGGCCTGCAGCCCGGCCGTGACCCCGACGATATCGATGCCGCGCAGGCCGCATTGAACCGGATGCGCGACGCCGCCGCGGCCCGGGGCGAAATCCGCCGAAAGGCGCCGCCGCGGCCCGGCAGTACCCAAAAGCCTGCCCGCAGCGCTGGAACCCGAGGGTTCTCCCAATTCCACGGTACCGGCAGGGATCCGTTGGGCCTCGGAAAAGTCGTGGGACGCCTCGTGGCCGAACGCGGCTGGAGCTCGCCGGTGGCCGTCGGGTCCGTCATGGCGCAGTGGGCCGTGCTGGTGGGCCCGGAGATCTCGGCGCACTGCACTCCCGAGAGTTTTACCGACACCACCTTGCATGTGCGGACCGATTCCACGGCTTGGGCAACCCAGCTGCGGCTGCTCAGCAGCAGCCTGCTGGAAAAATTCCGGACCGAGCTTGGCGATGGCGTCGTCACCAGCATCCAGGTGCTCGGACCCGCCGCCCCGAGCTGGCGCAAGGGCCTCCGGACGGTCAACGGCCGGGGTCCCCGCGACACGTACGGATAGCCCCGGCCCAATGGCGGGCACCGGATCTGAAGCACTTCTTGCAAAAACCCTTGAAAAATCCGCAAGCGGCGTGTAGGGCGCTTGAACCTCCCGGAGTCGTATAGGAACCCTAGGGCTGGACCCCGAAAGCCTTGCAGGGGGAGCCAGCGCCCTCCCAGCGGCACTTTCCCGCCCGTTTGGCGCCCTGGAATGCAAGTTTGGCCCCTATAACACGATAGAATCGGTGTAGATAACTGGGCGCCGGTGAAGCGTTGACTGAGTCCGTTTCCGACGCAATTTCAGCGTGCGGCGGACGGGATCCCCAAGTCAGCGGAAACACCCGGCGTCGTCAGTGACGTGCCTGTTGGCAGGAGCCTTTTCCACGGAAGGGGCAACCGCCGGCCTTCAACGAACATAGAGGAGTCGAAAGCGCCTGTGGCTAACGACAATGCAGAGATCCCGGCAGTGGAAGACGTAGCGGAAGCGGTGGAACAAGAGGCTGCGGTGGCGGCGCCGTCGGGGACCGCGACATCGCGCGAATACGGCGCCAGCGACATCACCGTACTTGAAGGCCTGGAAGCTGTCCGGAAACGTCCCGGCATGTACATCGGCTCCACCGGCCCCCGCGGCCTGCACCACCTGGTCTATGAAGTGGTGGACAACTCGGTGGACGAGGCCCTGGCCGGCTACTGCACGCACATCGAAATCGTGCTGCAGGCCGACGGCGGGGTCAAGGTGGTCGACAACGGCCGCGGCATCCCCGTGGACATGCACCCCACCGAGCACAAGCCCACCGTGGAAGTCGTCATGACGATCCTGCACGCCGGCGGCAAGTTCGGCGGCGGCGGATATGCTGTCTCCGGCGGCCTGCACGGCGTCGGCATTTCGGTGGTCAACGCACTCTCCAGCCGGGTCGACACCGAGGTCCGCCGCCAGGGACACGTCTGGCGGATGTCTTTCGCTGACGGCGGCAAGCCGCAAGGCGGCCTGGTCGAGGGCGAGGAAACCACCGAGACCGGCACCACCCAGACGTTCTACCCCGATGCCAGCATCTTCGAGAGCACCGACTTCGACTTCGAAACACTGCGGGCCCGCTTCCAGCAGATGGCATTCCTCAACAAGGGCCTGCGCATCACGTTGACGGACGAGCGCCGCGCTCCGGAGGAATCGTCCGAGGACGACGACCTGGACCTGGACACCGTCCCCACCGAAGGTGAGATCGCCGCGGAATTCCACACCGTGGTCTACCAGTACGACGACGGCCTGCTGGACTACGTCAAGCACCTTAACTCCGGCAAGAAGGTTGATGTGGTCCACGAGGACGTCATCGCCTTCGAAACCGAGGACACGGAACGGCACATTGCCCTGGAAATGGCGATGCAGTGGACCAACGCGTACTCCGAAAGCGTCCACACCTACGCCAACACGATCAACACGCATGAGGGCGGCACCCACGAAGAGGGTTTCCGCGCCGCGATGACTTCACTCATCAACCGCTATGCGCGGGAGAAGAACATCATCAAGGAAAAGGAAGACAACCTCACCGGGGACGACATCCGCGAGGGCCTGACGGCAGTCATTTCCGTGAAGCTCTCCGAACCGCAGTTCGAGGGCCAGACCAAGACCAAGCTCGGCAACTCCGAGGTCAAGGGCTTTGTCCAGCGCGTTGTCACGGACGGCCTGGGCGACTGGCTCGAGCGCAACCCCGGTCCCGCCCGGGACGTCATCCGCAAGGCGATCTCCGCAGCCCAGGCGCGCATGGCCGCCCGGAAGGCCCGGGACAACGCCCGCCGCAAGAGCCCGCTGGAATCCTTCGGCATGCCCGGCAAGCTGTCCGACTGCTCCTCGAAGAACCCGGAGAGGTGCGAGGTCTACATCGTGGAGGGTGACTCGGCCGGCGGTTCCGCCAAGCGCGGCCGCAACCCGGAGACCCAGGCCATCCTGCCGCTGCGCGGCAAGATCCTGAACGTCGAGCGTGCCCGGCTGGACAAGGCGCTCGGCAATGCCGAGGTCCAGTCCATGATCACGGCATTCGGCACCGGCATTGGCGAGGACTTCGACATCGCCAAGCTGCGCTATCACAAGATCGTGCTCATGGCCGATGCCGACGTCGACGGCCAGCACATCACGACGCTGCTGATGACGCTGCTGTTCCGCTACATGCGCCCGCTGATCGAAAACGGCTACGTCTACCTCGCGCAGCCGCCGCTGTACCGGATCAAGTGGTCCAATGCCCCGCACGACTACGTCTACAGCGACCGTGAACGCGACGCGAAGCTGCTCTCGGGCCAGGCCGCCGGCCGCCGCATCCCCAAGGACAACGGCATCCAGCGCTACAAGGGCCTCGGTGAAATGGACTACACGGAACTGTGGGACACCACCATGGACCCGGACCACCGGACCCTGCTGCAGGTGACGATGGACGATGCCCTGGCGGCGGACCAGATCTTCTCGGTCCTGATGGGCGAGGACGTTGAATCGCGCCGAAACTTCATTCAGCAGAACGCCAAGGACGTTCGGTTCCTGGACATCTAGAGGGCAGTCAAGCCCCGAATATGCCCGGACTGATATATACCTGAAACGGAAAATATAGACTATGAGTGACGAAACACCAGAGGTGCCGGCCGGCTCCGAGCCCGTCCTTGAAGGCGCCATCCTCGATGGCGACGTACTGACCGACCGCGTCGAGCAGGTGGACCTGCAGACCGAAATGCAGCGCTCCTACCTCGACTACGCCATGGCTGTGATCGTGGGCCGTGCCCTGCCGGATGTCCGCGACGGTCTCAAGCCCGTCCACCGCCGCGTGCTCTATGCGATGTTCGACGGCGGCTACCGCCCGGAACGCTCCTTCAACAAGTGTGCCCGCGTGGTGGGCGAGGTCATGGGCCAGTACCACCCGCACGGCGACACCGCGATCTACGACGCCCTGGTCCGCCTGATCCAGGACTGGACCATGCGCTACCCGCTGGCACTGGGCCAGGGCAACTTCGGCTCGCCCGGCAACGACGGCGCGGCCGCCCCGCGGTACACCGAAACCAAGATGGCGCCGCTGGCCATGGAGATGGTCCGGGACATCGACGAGGAAACCGTCGACTTCCAGGACAACTACGACGGCAAGAACCAGGAGCCGACCATCCTGCCGGCCCGGTTCCCGAACCTGCTGGTGAACGGTTCCTCGGGCATCGCCGTCGGCATGGCCACCAACATCCCGCCGCACAACCTCCGTGAGGTCGCCGACGGTGTGCAGTGGTACTTGGCCAACCCGACCGCCAGCCGCGAAGAGCTGCTCGAAGAGCTGATCCAGCGCGTCAAGGGACCGGACTTCCCGACCGGCGCCACGATCCTGGGCCACAAGGGCATCGAGGACGCCTACCGCACGGGCCGCGGCTCCATCACGATGCGCGCCGTGGTCAACGTCGAGGAACTCCAGGGCCGCACGTGCCTGGTGGTCACCGAGCTGCCGTACCAGGCCAACCCGGACAACCTGGCCATCAAGATCGCCGAACTCGTCAAGGACGGCAAGATCTCCGGCATCGCCGACCTCCGCGACGAGACCTCGGGCCGCACCGGCCAGCGACTGGTGATCGTGCTCAAGCGCGACGCCGTGGCCAAGGTGGTGCTGAACAACCTCTACAAGCACACCCAGCTGCAGGACAACTTCGCCGCCAACATGCTCGCGATCGTCGACGGCGTGCCGCGCACGCTCAGCCTCGATGCCTTCATCCGGCACTGGGTCACGCACCAGATGGACGTCATTGCCCGCCGCACCCGGTACCGGCTGCGGAAGGCGGAGGAGGAAGCGCACATCCTGCGGGCCCTTCTCAAGGCGCTGGATGCGCTCGATGAGGTCATTGCCCTGATCCGTGCGTCCACCACCACCGAAGCGGCCCGCGACGGGCTGATGGAGCTGCTGGACATCGACGAGGTGCAGGCCCGGGCCATCCTGGACATGCAGCTGCGCCGGCTCGCCGCCTTGGAGCGCCAGAAGATCCAGGACAAGCACGCCGAACTTGAGGCCCTGATCGTCGAATACAACTCGATCCTGGCCTCGGAGGAGCGCCAGCGCGAGATCATCAGCACCGAACTCTCGGAGATCGTGGCCAAGCACGGCGATGACCGCCGCACCAAGGTCCTGCTGGGCTACGACGGCGACATGTCCATCGAGGATCTGATCCCCGAGGAGGAAATGGTCGTCACCATTACCCGCGGCGGCTACGTCAAGCGCACCCGCAGCGACAACTACCGCTCGCAGCAGCGCGGTGGCAAGGGCATCAAGGGCGCGCAGCTGCGCGGCGACGACGTCGTCGAACACTTCTTCGTCACCACCACCCACCACTGGCTGCTCTTCTTCACCAACCTGGGCCGGGTCTACCGCGCCAAGGCGTACGAGCTCGTGGAAGCCGGCCGCGACGCCAAGGGCCAGCACGTGGCAAACCTGATGGCGTTCCAGCCGGACGAGCACATCGCCCAGGTGCTGGACCTGCGCGACTACCAGCACGCCCCGTACCTGGTGCTCGCCACCAAACGCGGCCTCGTCAAAAAGACCCGTCTGGAGGACTACGACACCAACCGGTCCGCCGGCGTCATCGCCATCAACCTGCGCGACGGCGATGAGCTTGTCTCGGCCCAGCTGGTGTCCGAGACCGATGACCTCATGCTGGTCTCCCGCAAGGGCCAGTCCGTCCGCTTCACCGCGACGGACGATGCGCTGCGCCCGATGGGCCGTGCCACCTCGGGCGTGACCGGCATGAAGTTCCGCGAGGACGACGAACTGCTGGCGGCCGACGTTGTGCAGGACGGTTCGTTTGTCTTCATTGTCACCGAAGGCGGCTTCGCCAAGCGGACCGCTGTGGAGGAATACCGCCTCCAGGGCCGCGGCGGCCTTGGCATCAAGGTGGGCAAGTACCAGGAAGAACGCGGCCACCTCGTCGGGGCCCTCATTGTCAACGAGGAAGACGAAGTCCTGGTGGTCATGGAAGGCGGCAAGGTGGTCCGCTCGTCGGTCAGCGGCGTGCCGGCCAAGGGCCGCGACACCATGGGCGTGATCTTTGCCAAGCCGGACAAGAACGACCGCATCATCGCCGTCGCGCGCAACAGCGAACGCGGGCTCGAAGTCGAGGAACCGGCCGAAGGTCAAGATGCCGGTGAAGACACCGGCGAAAATACCGCAGACGTGACCGAAAATCGGGCATCCACGCCCGATGACGTAACGTTGGCTGAAGATGGCGGACTGCATGAGGAGTCCGCAGCGGCAGAATCAGTACCGGCCCCGGAGTCAGATGAGTCATCAGGCAATGCCGAGCTGGACGAAGACAATACCGGAGGTAACGAGTGAGTAATTCCGACTCATATCCCAAGCCGAGCAGCGGCGTGCCGAGCGGAGTGCGGCAGCCCGCCGCCGCACCGCGCGTAGGCGCCCCCTCGCGTCCGCAGCAGCGCCCCGGCGTGTCCGGCGCAGCCACGGGAACGGGCCAGCGGCCCGCCGCACCCGGCCAGCGCCCCACGGTCCCCGGCCAGCGCCCAGCCGTCCCGGGGCAGCGCCCCGCCCAGTCCGGCGGGCAAGGCACTGCCGGGCTGATCAAGCCCGCTCCCAAGGCCAAGGTGCGCCGTGCCCGGCTGCTGGTCAGCAAGGTGGACCCCTGGTCCGTGCTGAAAATGGCCTTCCTGCTCTCCGTAGCGCTGGGAATCGTCACCGTCGTGGCGGCGATCGTGCTCTGGACCGTCCTGGACCTGACCGGGATCTTTGACCAGGTGGACAGCCTGCTCGGGACCCTCGCGGGCTCTGAAGGCGGCGGCTTCGAATTGAAGAAGGTGGCATCCCTGGGCCAGGTGGCGTCATTCGCCACCATCATCGCCGTGATCAATGTGGTGCTGCTGACGGCGTTGTCGATGCTTTCGGCGGTGCTCTACAACATTGCCGCGACGCTCGTCGGCGGCATCGGCGTGACCCTCACGGACGACTAATTCCCGTACTTTTCCGCGGATTCCCGCGGAAAAAGGCCTCGATTTGAGATCGGGCCGGGATGTGCTGTACAGTCATATCTCGGCCCGATGAGGCATCGGGGCGTATAGCTCAGGCGGTTAGAGCGCTTCGCTGATAACGAAGAGGTCCCAGGTTCAAGTCCTGGTACGCCCACGGAACCTGTACTGGTTCTGGCAGAGGTTAGTGAAGGTTCGTCCATGACAGAACCGGAACGGGGTGCATGTGAAGAAGTTGCTGGTTATCGCAGCCACGGTCGCAGGCGTCCTCCTCTACAGGAAAGTGCAGGAATCCGAAGCCCGGAAAGTGGTCTGGAGCAATTCAACCGATACGGTTGACTAGCCCGGAATCTGGGGATGGAAGCTGGAAACCGGCTCTCCGGACCTAGGGTATGATTGTCTGGTTGCTTCTTATGGGGGCATGGCGCAATTGGTAGCGCACCTGCTTTGCAAGCAGGGGGTTCGGGGTTCGAGTCCCCGTGCCTCCACCATAGGAAAAGCCCCGGACAGCGGAAACGCTGTCCGGGGCTTTTTTCATGCCTTCCCCACTCACTCCTTCGGCTTGGCGTAGTCCGCCATCCCTTGCCAGTCGATATACACGTAGGGCTCGTCGCCGAGGACCCAGGCGTCGTGGCCCGGCGGAATCACACCGAAGTCGCCGGGCCCGAATTCGAGTTCTTCGCCGTCGTCCATGACGACCTTGATGCGGCCGGAAATCGTGTAGCCGGTATGGCTGGCCATGCAGCTGTCAGTTTTGGCGATCGGCTTGACGTGGTCTGACCATTTCCAGCCCGGAAGGAAGGTGGCCCGTCCAACCGGGCCGGCCTCGAGGTTGACGAGATCCACCTGACCCATGCCCTCGGCAACGGGGCGCGTCTCTTCGGGATTGTCCAGGCTCTTGCGGATCATTGACGCCATGATGGTCTCCTTCTTCGATGATGGCGAGACCGGTACGTGAGACCGCGCCTTAAGGTTGGCACCGCGGTATGCACCCGTCAAGGAGCAGCGGCCGTAAGGGCCCCTGCTGTCCGTCCCATTAGTGTTGGAGCGTGAACTTCTTACTTGCGGCCGTAGGCGTGCTGGGCGTGGCCTCGTCGGGGCCCCTCATTGCCGCCACGCTGGGCGCCACGTCGGTCAGTGCCCTCGCCATCGCTTTCTGGCGCAACGCCATTGGAGCAGTCGTGATGGCCGGTCCGGTTGTGGTCCGCAACCCCCGTCAGTTCGGAAAGGTGACCGGAGCCGAGTTCCGCTGGTCGCTCGCCGCGGCGGTGGCCCTGGCCCTGCACTTCGCGTGCTTCATTACCTCCCTGCAGCTGACGTCGGTCGCGGCGGCGACGGCGCTGGTGTGCCTTCAGTCAGGCTGGATCGCGATCTTCCAACTCTTCCGGGGAGTCCGGTTCCGCTGGCCGGTCCTGGTAGGGCTGGGGCTCGCCTTCGGCGGTGTCGTGACAATCACCGGTTTTGATATGGGTTCCTCGCCCGAGGCGCTTGTGGGCGATCTCCTGGCCGTCGCCGGCGGCGCCCTGGCGGGCATCTACACGCTCGCCGGAGGCAAGGCGCGGCAGAGCATGGGCACCGGCGTCTATACGACCCTGTGCTACGGCATGTGCGCCGCGATTGTGGCGGGGATGGCGCTGTTGGCTGGACAGCCGCTGGCAGGGTTCGAAGCCACCGGCTGGCTGGGGATCCTCGCCATTACCGTGTGCGCACAGCTGGTGGGGCACACCGCGTTCAACTATCTGCTGGCGACCATGAGCCCGCTGCTGGTGTCCATGATCATCCTGCTGGAAATCCCCGGAGCGGCGCTCCTGGCCGCAGCCTTCCTGGACGAGACGCTGCCGGCCGGAACCTACGCGGGGCTGGCGATGATCCTGGTGGGGCTCGCCGTCGTGGTCCTGGGGCAGCGAGGCTCACGCTCCGCCCGGAGAACGGGCGAGGGAGCCGGTGAAGAGCGGCTGGCGGAGCTCGGCACCGACTAGGCCGCTCCCGGCGGCCGCATCTCCCGGTGGCCGCGTGGCCGCCGTCATTGGCCGCTAGTGGCCGCCGCGGCGGGCCGGCTGGGGAACGTTGACCGTGTGGATGGCACGGAGCAGTTTCGCCGGGAAGTAGACCGAGAAGAAGACCACCATGGGCGCCTTCAGTGCCATCTTCTTGACGTTGTGGGCCTTGTAGGTGCGGTCAAAGCGCGTCACGTAGTAGCGGTAATCCCGCGGCGAGTCCTCCAGCCGCCGGGCCGACATGCCCGAGATCATCTGCGGCCAGTACTGGATCCGGAGCTCGTGGTCGGCCAGGTGCAGCGACAGATCGATGTCCTCGTGCATCTCGTCCCGCTCGTCGCGGCAGGCTTCTGTGCGGATGGTCTCCCAGGCCGAGCGGCGCATTGCCATGTTGGACCCGAAGAGGAAGTGATACTGGTGCTTGGCAAGCCTGAGCATCAGTTGGCGCATTTTGTCGTCGGCCTTGAGCCCGAACCGGCGCATGGGCATGTCGTAATAGACCACCGGACCGGTCGCAGCGTGCACAGACTCGTCGGCGAAGGCTTTCTGCACCTGCTCCACCCAGTCCGGTTCCAGCACGGAATCGGCGTCGATCCGGCCGAGGATATCGCCCGTGGCATGGTCCAAACCGAAATTGCGTGTGGGGATGAGCCCCTGGTCGCGGTCCTGGCTGAGCAGGATGATCGGGCTCTCCGGATACTCCAGCTGCATCTGCCGCACGATTTCCGCCGTGCGGTCCTTGGACAGGTTGTCCACCACAATGATTTCGTGGGCGGGCACCGACTGGTAAACCGCGGCGATCAGACACTGCCGGATGACGCTTTCCTCGTTGTACGCCGGGATGACGATAGACACAGCCGGCGGCGGAGCAAGGAGCAAGGCATCCTGGGGTGATCTATGGGGTGACATCACCACAAATTTAGCATCTAGCCTGGCGTTTCAAGCCGGACCGTGACGTGCCTGCGGAGGCCGCGTCAAACAAAAGGAGGGATCCCGCACCGTGGCGGAATCCCTCCTTGGGAGAGTGCAGGTCACCTGCCGGCAGCGGGACTGCCCGGCGCAGGGTCTCGACTCAGCCGGCCTGTGCCGGCCAGGTTCTACTTGCCGGGCTTGTCTGCGCCGTTGTTCAGGCTGGGCGCGATGTTGCGTACGGCCGTTTTGGCGTCGGTGGCAACCTTGTCGGCGGCCTCAGCGGCGTTGCCGGCGGCGTCCTTGGCCGTTTCCGTGGCTTTGTCCGCCGCGGTGGCTGCGGAATCGGAAGCCTCCTTGGATGCCTCAGCCGCGGAGTCCGCTGCCGCTACAGTCGCGGAACCGGCCTTGTCGGCGGCGTCCTTCAGCGATTCGCCGGCCGGGGCGGCCGTGGGGGCGGGCTTTACCGGCGTCGGTACCTTCCAGGGGTCCTCCACCGGCCTGGACGCCCGCCAGGCGGCGACACCGGCTGCAACGGCGGCAGCGATGATGCCGAAGATCAGCAGGCCGCGGTGCTTGGGCTTCTGCTGCTTGGCGAGCTTGGCATTAGCCGTCTTGGTGACCTCATTGGCGGCCGCCTTGATGTTCTTGCTGGCGTTCTTGCCTGCCTTCTTGGCGTGTCCCTTGACGGCCTGGGCCTGCGTCTGGACGCCGGTGACAACACCGGAATCAACAAGCTTCTGTGCGACGGCGTCCACGTGGGCCGGGGCGTTTTCCAACGTGCGGTGGACGGCCACGGAAGCCTGCCCGATCTGGTCGGAAAGCCTGGGCAGGTACTCGACAACAACCCGGTCGCGTGCATTGGCGATGACCGGGGCTGCCTTGTCCACAGCTTCGTGCAGGCGCGGGGTAGCGCTGTCCGCGGCATCGTGGATCCTCGGCGCCAGCTGGGCCAGGCCATCCTGAAGGCGGGGAGTGACAGTGGCAACGCCGCCGGCCAGATTGTGGGCCGCCGACTTGAGGCCCTCCTGGATCTTGGGAGAGGCGGTGTCCAGTCCGTGCTGCAGGCGGGGAACAGCCCAGTTCACGGCAGCCTCAACCCGCGGGGCCGCCCAATCCTTGGCGCTGTCTACTCCGGTGCTGACTGACTGCTCCAAGTCACGGGCAATACGATCCGTTTTCTTCACAACTACCTCCCGATTAATGTGACGGTTCTGCTGTTAGCCTACGTGTCTAGGAACGCACCGGCTATTCTTCAGGCCGATTTCCAGTGGATTTCACCCAGCGCGGAACTGACTGTGCGGCCCTATGCGGGCGTAGCCGTCATGGAAGAATGGGCCCTATGACTGCCAACGCAACCGCAAAAGCCACTATCCACACGAGCCTCGGCGACATCGTCGTCAACCTCTTTGGCAACCACGCGCCGAAGACCGTCGACAACTTCGTCGGGCTGGCCACCGGTGAGAAGGCCTGGACCCACCCGGAAACGGGCGAGGACAAGACCGGCACGCCGCTCTACAACGGCACCATCTTCCACCGCATCATCAAGGACTTCATGATCCAGGCCGGCGATCCGCTGGGCCGCGGCACCGGTGGACCGGGCTACAAGTTCGACGATGAGATCCACCCGGAACTGACTTTCAACGAGCCGTACAAGCTGGCCATGGCCAACGCCGGCGTCCAGATGGGCCGCGGCACCAACGGCTCGCAGTTCTTCATCACCACCATCCCCACCGGCTGGCTGCAGGGCAAGCACAGCATCTTCGGTGAGGTCGCCGATGACGAATCCAAGAAGGTCGTCGACGCGATCGAAGGCGTCCGCACCGGCATGGGCGACCGCCCCGTCGAGGATGTCACCATTAACAGCATTGACATCGAAAAGCTCTAACCCACCACCATGAGCTACGGAATTCCGGCGGCAGAGCCGTCCGCAGAGGTCCCGGTATGCCCCAGGCACCCGGACCGGCCCGCCTATGTGCGTTGCCAGCGGTGCGGGCGCCCTGCGTGCCCCGACTGCCAGCGGGCGGCCGCCGTCGGATTCCAATGCGTTGACTGTGTCAACGAAACCAAGCGCACGACGCCGGCCGTCAGGACCGTCTACGGCGGCGCCGTGACCGCCGGCAAACCCGTGGTCACTTACGTGATCATCGCGCTGTGTGCCCTTGTCTATGCGCTGCAGTGGATAGTCCCCAACGACGGGATTTACCAGCAACTGGCCTACGCTCCCGCCCTGACCGGCGTTGAACCGTGGCGGATGCTCACCTCGGCGTTCCTGCACTCGCAGGGATTCCTGCTCCACATCGTCCTGAACATGTACACGCTGTGGATATTCGGCCAGATCCTCGAGCCGCTGCTGGGCCACGCCCGCTTCCTGGCCATCTACCTGCTCTCGGCCGTCGGAGGCTCCGTCGGCTTCCTCCTGCTGACCCCGGTGTATCCGCTGAACGGCCCGGTGGGCCTCGTCGGCGCCTCCGGCGCCATCTTCGGCCTGTTTGGCGCCCTGCTGGTGGTCCAGCGCCAGCGCGGCGGCGAAGTCCGCCAGCTCCTGGTCCTGATTGCCATCAACGGCGTCATCGGCTTCATGGTCCCGCAGATCGCCTGGCAGGCCCATCTTGGCGGCCTCGTCACCGGCGCCCTGAGCGCCGCCGTGATTGCCTACACCCCCCGCGGCCCGCGGCAGACCCTGCTGCAGGCCATCGGCCTGGCGGTGGTCCTGGCCCTGGTGATCGCCGTGTCCGTCGTGCGGATGGCCGGCGCCGGCGCTTAGCCCGCTCCTGCCGAAGTCCCCGGCCGCAATCGGCCGTAACCGGCCGGAATTGAACGCCCGGCCCCTTCACTCTTTTGCAGTGTTTCCCTCGCTGGTGTTCCTTGGCTGTTCCCTCCGCTTTGTGGGTCTTTCCCCCTATACACCCGGGCCGCGCCCCGAACCTGAATTCACAGGTGCGGATCCGAGAGTTTTCCACAGCGGTTATCCACATTGTTAATAACTTACAAGCGTGTAGTTCACTGTGACGACCCGGTTCTGACCGCCCGGGCTGGCGATTATCCAGCTTGCAGGCGATGCTGCCGACCCGATCTCCACACCTGTGGATAACTTCTGTGGGTTGCCCTGTGAGTAAGTGGACAACTGTGCCCGCCCAGGCCCTGTTGCCTGGCGCCGGGCGGCACCAGCCCTGTTCCGGCCGTGCGCCGCGGGCACCCCAGGGAGTACTCCACAGAACGGTGCCACGGGCACACCAGGGACCGGTGCCTCAGGACCTCCAGGCGGCGCCGCGTCTCCCCGACGTTCTCCCAGCGCCGTCGCCCCCACAGGGCCCGCGCGCGGCGGCGGCAGGTCGCGACGGGCCGTGGGACGGCCGCGGTGTGTGTTTCAACAGGGTTATTCACAGTGTTAATAACTTGATGGTCTGAGCATCCGCGGGATTCAACCCGGCTCATGGCCCGGCAGAGGGGGTTGCGGCTCCGATGCGCCGGCTGTTATCCCCAGCTGTGGATAACTTGTGGGTAGTGGGCTGTTATTAAGTGGATAACTCGTCCGGTGCAGCTGTGGTCGGGACGGGCCACAACGGCGGGCGGGCGGCCTGCCCCGAGGCTGCCGTGAGCCGGCCGTGCGGCGGGACCGCGGTGCCATCCGCGGCCTGTTGCCGGGATCAGGGAACTTGTCCACAGGAAATCCACACTGTTAATAACTTACAGCAGTGTAATTCAGGACCGGCCGGGGATCTCAACAGTGGCTTTGCGCCCCGCTGTGGCCGCCGAACCCGGCTGAACCGCATGAAGACCCGGAAACTTATGAACAGTGTGGATAAGTTTCCCCAGACTTGTGCACAGCCGTGGATAATGAGGCGGGACCTCGCCGGGTCACCGCCGGGTCACTGCGGCCAGACGCCCGATGACCCGCGCCGGTGGCTGTCCAGCAGATGGGTGTCGACCATTCCGATGGCCTCCATGAGCGCGAACATCGTGGTGGGCCCCACGAAGGCGAAGCCCTTCTTGCGCAGCGCCTTGGAGAGCGCGACGGACTCGGCCGAGGTGGTGGGGACCTCATCCAGGGAGTTCGGCCGGGGTGTGGCGGGCGGCTGGAACGCCCATACGAAGTCAACCAGGCCGCCGTCGTCCCTCAACGCCAGAGTAGCGCGGGCATTGGTGATGGTTGCCTGGATCTTCAGCCGGTTCCGGACGATCCCGGCATCGAGCATGAGCCGCTCCACATCGGCGTCCGTGAAGCGCGCCACCAGTTCCGGGTCGAACTCCTTGAACGCCGCGCGGAAAGCGGGCCGCTTGCGCAGGATTGTCGCCCACGAAAGCCCCGCCTGGAATCCCTCGAGGCTGATGCGTTCGTAGAGGCCCTGTTCGTCCCGGACGGGCATGCCCCACTCGGAGTCGTAATACTCGCGCAGCATGGGATCCACGGCGGCCCACGCCGGCCGCGCCAGTCCGTCGTCGCCAATGGTCGAGCCGTTTACTGCCGGGGTCATCTGGATTCCTTCGCTGGGCCGGGACTAGTGCTGTGGGTTAACGGCGACGGGCCGGCACACTGTGTGTACCGGCCCGTCAGGGATCTGCGCCGCGCGGGCCTGGTGTCAGGAACGCCAGCGTGTGGTCATCAGGAAGCCGATGATCGCGATTCCGAAGCCGGCGACGATGTTCAACGAGCCCCAAGCCTGAACCGGGAAGGCGCCCTCTGTGATGTAGAACGTGATGATCCACAGCAGGCCAATGATCATCAGGCCAAACATGACGGGCTTGAACCAGACCGGATTGGGCTTGTAGGCCTCCGCGGCAGAAGTCTGCGGGGCCACACGGGCAGTCCTTTTACGCGGCTTCGACTCGGGCACTGATCCTCCTTGGCGGGCTGGAACAAGAGCGGCCAACGTGGCTTGGTATCCTGCAGGAAGCGAGCCCCCGCCGGCCAACGTGCTCTTGGTCGAGCTTGAATTCTTGTGTCGCACAATTCTAGCTGTAGTTCCGGCCACGCCGGGGACCCGCGCAACCGTCCTGGAGGAGAACCCGCAGTGCTGGAGTTGGAGCAGGAATCCGGCCGGACGGCGCGCAGCCGCCGCGGGCTGCTCCTGCGCTCCATCCACGTCGCGGGCGAGCTGCTCCTGACCGTGGGCGTCATTGTCCTGCTCTTTGTAGCCTGGCAGTTGTGGTGGACGAATGTGGCCTCCGACGCCCGGCAGCGCGAGGCGGTGCACGACTTTGCCCGCGGGATTGGAACAGCCGCTCCCGCAGCGCCGCCTCTGCCGTCGGCTGTTGCCCCGGATCCCGCCGACGCGCCCGAACCGGCCGAGGGCGCGACCATCGGCATCCTGTATGTTCCCCGTTTCGGCGCCGGATACACGCGTCCAATCGTTCAGGGAACCACTCCGGCGGTGTTGGACACTCTGGGCATCGGGCACTATCAGGGCACGGCCATGCCAGGGGCTGCGGGAAACTTCGCCCTGGCAGGGCACCGGCAGACCCACGGCGCCGTCCTGGACCATATCGACGCCCTGGTGCCCGGGGACCGGATCTACGTCCAGACCCGTGAGGGCTACTATGTCTACGTGTTCCGGAACAGCCAGACAGTCCTCCCCTCGCGGACCGATGTGCTGTTGCCGGTGCCGATGCGGCCGGGCGCCGCGCCGACAGAGAGCTACCTGACCATGACGAGCTGCAACCCGCGGTTAGGCTCCGAGGAACGTCTTGTGGCCTACGCCCTGCTGGAGCGGTGGCAGTCCCTTTCGGCTGGACCGCCCGCTGAAATTTCCCGGGCGGCCCGCGCGGCCGGGGAAGGCTGACGAATGTATGGCTGGCTTTTCCGCCGCCTTCCCGGGCCCTTGTGGCTCAGGATTGCGACCGCGCTGGTGCTGGCGGCCGGAGCACTGGTATTGATGGTTCAGTTCCTTTTTCCCTGGCTGGCGCAATTCACCCAGTTAACAGATTCAACGATTGGTTCGGCAAGGCACCCATGAGCACAACGAAGATCCTGGTCGTAGACAACTACGACAGCTTTGTCTACACCCTGGTCGGCTATCTCCAGGAGCTCGGTGCGGAGACCACCGTAGTCCGCAACGACGACGTCACGCTCGCCGAGGCGATCGAAATGGCCGAGGCGCGGGACGGGGTCCTTATCTCTCCCGGTCCGGGGAATCCAGCCGGGGCCGGCGTCTGCATTGAGCTGATCAAGTGGTGCGGCAGCCACGACAAGCCCATGCTGGGTGTCTGCCTGGGGCACCAGGCGCTGGCGGAGGCCTACGGCGGAACCGTGACGCACGCTCCCGAACTGATGCACGGCAAGACTTCCCTCGTCGAACACCATGGAACCAGCGTCTTTGCGGGGCTCCCGTCGCCCCTCACGGCCACCCGCTACCATTCGCTGGCCGCTGTCCGCGAGAGCATCCCGGAGGTCCTGGAGATCACCGCGGAAACGGGCACCGGTGTGGTGATGGGCCTGCAGCACCGCACCGCTCCGCTGTGCGGCGTCCAGTTCCACCCGGAATCCGTCCTGACCGAAGGCGGCTACCAGATGCTCGGCAACTGGCTGGAGTCGCTGGGCATGGCGGGCGCTGCCGAACGGGCAGCGGACCTGAGCCCGCTCATCAAGCACTGACCCGGCAGGCACTGGAAGCTCGGGCGCGGCGGTAGCCGGCACCTTAGGTTTTTCCCGACCGGGTTAGGGGAACAGTCCGCCCAGGGCCGCGTCCTCTTTGGACGCGCTCTTCGTCGGCGTCGGCGTGGGCGACGGCGGGGGCGGCGGCGGCGCCGGTGCCTTCGCCACGGTCACGGTAATGGTCTTGCCCTGTTCGACGAGCGAATCCGCGGCATCGGCCTGGCCTGTCACCTTGCCCGGAGCCACCTGGGAGTTCTCCACCTCGGTGGCCTTGAGCACCAGGCCCTGTTCCTTCAGTTTCGCCTCCGCCTCCGCCAGCGGCAGCCCGATCAGCTGCGGCACAGCCACCTTGCCGGTGGAGACGACGATTTCGACCGCGTCCGCCACGGCCACAACCTGGCCCGGGGCCGGGTTGGTGGTGATGACAATGCCGACCGGAACGGTGGGGTTGTTGGACATCTTGGTGGTGAGGGCGCCAGTCAGCCCCGTTTGGTGGAGAAGATCGCGGGCTGCCGCCTCGGTCCGGCCGGGCAGGTCCGTCGGGATGGTGATCGCGCTGGGGCCCTCGGAGATGTTGAGGATGATGTCCGAGTTGGCGTCCATGGAACTCCCCGACGTCGGCACGGTGCCAATCGCGGTGCCTTTGGGAATGCTCTCGTGCTGCAGCCGTTGGAGCTGTGGCTTGAAACCTGCGTTGTACAGCCTTTGCAGGGCCTCTGATTCCGTCAGGGACGTCACCGTGGGAACCAGTACCTTGGTTGCCTGCGGCGGGGCCTGATTCATGAGGTTGTACAGCCACAGGCCGCCGCCGGCCAGCACCAGCAGTGTGAGGACCACGAGCGTCGCGATCCAGGTGCGGCGGCGCGTCTTCTGGCGCGGGGTGTGCTCGCGTTCGACCGGCAGCGCCAGCGGCAGGCTGCCGGTGTCCGCAATGCCATAGAGTTCGGTGCCAGCCGGCTGCAGCACTTCCTCGTCGTCGGGTATTTCTTCGGCGGGCCGCAGCCGGCCGCCGGGGGAATCGTCGAGGAACTTGGCGCCGGTCAGGGAGAAAGCTGCCGTGGGCGCCAGGGGGTCGTGCCGGGGAACCTCGTTGGTGGGGTCGGTGGGGGCCTCGCTGGCGGACGGCGCCGTCACCGGAACGCCGCTGCGCGCGGCCCGCAGGGCGCGGCGGAAGGCGGCGGCGTCCTGGAAACGGTCGGCGCGGTTCTTCTGCAGGGCCTTCATCAACACGCTGTCCAGCGCGGCGGAGACTTCGGGATTG
Organism: Arthrobacter sp. 01L42; assembly: GCF_056400005.1. Lineage (NCBI taxonomy): Bacteria > Bacillati > Actinomycetota > Actinomycetes > Micrococcales > Micrococcaceae > Arthrobacter > Arthrobacter sp. 01L42. The sequence continues at coordinate 102,392 of NZ_JBFTSL010000014.1, forward strand.
AGGCTGCTGGCGGGCTCGGGGATCTCGCGAACGTGCTGGTAGGCCACGGAGACGGGGCTGTCGCCGATGAAGGGCGGCCGGCCGGTCAGCATCTCGTAGAGAAGGCATCCGGCGGAGTACAGGTCGCTGCGCGCGTCGACGGCTTCGCCCCGCGCCTGTTCCGGGGACAGGTACTGCGCCGTGCCGACGACGGCCTGCGTCTGTGTCATGGTGGCGGACGAATCCGCAATGGCGCGGGCGATTCCGAAGTCCATGACCTTGACGCTGTTTGAATCGGGGCAAAACATCACGTTGGCGGGCTTGATGTCGCGGTGCACGATCCCGGCCTTGTGGCTGTAATCGAGCGCGGACAGCACGCCCAGGGTGAAGTCGATCGCCTGGTCGATGGTGACGTCCTTGGCCCGCACCATGTCGCGGATGGTCTTGCCGGAAACGAACTCCATCACGATGTAGGGCACCCGGACGCTGTCGTCGTGGTCACCGGGGACCGCGTGGTCCCCGGTGTCGAAGACAGCCACGATCGAGGGGTGGTTGAGTGCCGCGACAGCCTGGGCCTCGCGCTTGAAGCGGGCCTGGAACTGCGGATCCCGGGCCAGGTCCGGGCGCAGCAGCTTGACGGCCACGGTACGTCCCAGCCGGGTATCGAGGCCGCGGAAAACATCCGCCATGCCGCCACGGCCGATCAGCTCACCCAGCTCATAGCGCCCGCTGAGGACGCGCTGCGTGTTCGCCGGGCGTTCCTCCCTGTGCGACGGAGTGCGGGGTGTATTGCTCATGATCGTTTAGGGTCCGGACTTGGTAGCTGAAGGTGAAGGGGATGCGGCCGTGGCCTTGGCGAGGTGGTAGGTCACGACGCTTCCCGCGGTCACTTTGGACCCGGAAGGAGGCTGCGAGCTCACGAAAGTGCCCGGATCTTCCTTCTTGTTCGTGGGACTGACGTCGGCTCCCTTGGCCCAGCGCAGCCCGGCGTCCTGGATTGCCTGCTGGACTTCAGCCTCGCTGGCGCCCGCCTTGATGGACGGGACGTCGACCATTTCCGGGCCCTTGGAGTAGCTGACCGTGATGGTGGTGCCCGGCTGGACGGCACCGGAGGGATCGATGTTGGTGACGGTGCCTGGCGTCGCGTCGTTGACGACCTCGACACCGGTGACTTGCAGCCCCTTGCCAATCAGCTCATTGCGGACATCGTTGTACGGCCGCCCGAGGTAGGCGTCCGGGATCAGGTTGACCGCGGCCGGGGTGGATTCGGTGGGTGTCGCTGAGCTGGGCGTGGGGGTGGGGGTCTCGGTCGGGGAAGCCGACGACGCCGACGGCGTGGCACTGCTCGGTTTCGCGATGCTGGACGTGGCACTGCTCGTGGCCGGACCCTGCGAGGGGAAGAGGCTGCCGGCCTGGCTCAGGACCACACCGACCAGGGCGAACACCACCAGCAGGATCAGCGCAATCAGCGGCCACGTCCACGGGCTGCGTCCGCGGCGCTTCGGCTCCTCCTCCGGCTCGTCGTAGTCTTCTTCCTCCTCTTCCTGCACCCAGCTTCGCTCGGCCGCCAGGGCATCGGCGCGGTTGAGAGCGTTGCGGGCGCCGTAGCCGCTGGCTGCGGCAGCGCCTGCTGCCAAGCCCGCGGCTGCACCTGCACCGGCGGCGCCCACGACGGGCAGCGCGGACGTCGCCGACGTCGACTTGTCCTCTGCGGCGCTGGAGCCAATGACGCTGGTGGCCGCTGTGGGGACGTCGACGGGGGCCGTGATGGGCCCGGTGGCTGCCTCGAAAAGCAGCATGCCCGGTACGGCTGCGTGTGCGGCGGCGATATCACCGTTGCGGATGGCCTCGGCCGCCTCGGACAGCTTGATGGCGTCGGCCGGGCGGTTCTTCGGATCCTTGGCCAGCATGGACATCAGCAGGGCGCGGACGGGTCTGGGCAGCGTGTCCGGCAGGGGCGGAGGCGCATCGTTGACCTGGGCCAGCGCGATGGCGATCTGGGATTCCCCGGAGAACGGCCGGTGGCCCGTGAGGCACTCGTAGCCGATGACGCCGAGGGAGTAGATGTCCGAGGCTCCGGTGGCAGTCTGCCCCGTGGCCTGTTCGGGTGCCAGGTACTGGGCGGTGCCCATCACCTGGCCGGTCTGGGTCAGCGGAACCTGGTCGGCCAGGCGCGCGATGCCGAAGTCGGTGACCTTGACGCGGCCGTCGGGGGTGATGAGCAGGTTCCCCGGCTTGATGTCGCGGTGCACGAGGCCCTGGGCGTGGGCGACTGCCAGGGCCCGCGCCGTCTGGGCGATCATCGAAAGGGTGCGGTCCGGGGAAAGCACCTGTTCGTGCTCGATGATGCTGCTCAGCGGCTGGCCCGGAACCAGTTCCATGACCAGGTAGGCGGAACCCTCTTCCTCGCCGTAATCGAAGACGTTGGCGATGCCCACGTGGTTCAGCAGGGCGGTATGGCGTGCCTCGGCGCGGAAGCGCTGCAGGAAACCGGGGTCGCCCGTGTATTCCTCCTTGAGCACCTTGATGGCGACGATGCGGCCAAGGATCAGGTCTTTGGCTTTCCAGACTTCTCCCATGCCGCCGATCGCAATGCGCGTGGTCAGCTGGAATCTGCCGCCGAGGGTGATTCCCGAAGTAGGCCTCACTTATTCAACACCGCCTCAAAAATCTTCTTCGCGTTCGGACTGGTTAGGTTTGCGCCAGTGGTGATGTCTACGCCTTCCATGACGATGGTGACGGCCACTTGCGGGTCATTTGCCGGGGCAAACCCGGTAAACCAAGAATTGTTCAGGCCGTTGCCGAGTTCCGCGGTACCGGTCTTGCCGGCCACCTGGACACCGGGCACGGCCGCACGGTGTGCGATGCCGTCGTCGACAACGCTGACCATCCACTCGTTGATCTGCCGTGCGATCTCCGGAGTCGTGGCGGTGCGCAGGGCCTGGGGTTTCGGTTCGTTGATCGTCCGCAGGTCGGGGGCGCGTACGGCCTTGATCAGGTTCGGCTGCATCTGCACTCCGTCGTTGGCGATCGCCGCCGTCATGGTGTTGATCTGCAGCGGCGTGGCGCGGACGTCGCGCTGGCCGATCGAGGACTGCGCCAGCCCGGCGTCGTCCAGCGGTTCGGTCGGGAAGAAGCTTGGGGCACTGTCCAGCTTGAGCTGGTCGCCGAAGTCCTGGCCGAAGCCGAATTTCTCCGCCTCGTCCGCGATGGCTTTCTGCTTCAGGTCCAGGGCGATGCTGGCGAACGGTGTGTTGCATGACTGCTGCAGGGCAAACGCGAACGACGCCGTCGTGCGCGTGTAGCAGTTGCCGCCCGCGTAGTTGGGCAGCTTGTAGTCGATGCCGGGGAAGGACATCTCGGCCGGGTTGGGCAGGTCGCTGTCCTTGTTGTACTTGCCCGATTTCAGCGCCGCAGAGGTGTCGATGAGCTTGAACACCGATCCCGGTGCCAGCAGCTCGCCCGTGGGTCCAGAGACGTTCTGGTTCAGGTTGATCCCGGGGACCTGGTTCAGCTCGGTGTAGTTGGCCTGTTCGGCGGCAGCGTCCTGGGTGGCAATCAGGTTGGGGTCATAGGACGGTTTGGACACCATGGCCAGGACCGCGCCGGTCTTCGGGTTGGTGACCACGATGTGCCCGCGAATGCCGTCCGGGATGAGGTCGTACGCCAGCTTCTGGAGCTTGGGGTCCAGGGTAAGCTCCACGGACGCGCCCTTGGGCTGGTTGCCGAGGAACAACTGGCCCACCCGGTCCAGGAACTGCTGGTCCGAGCTGCCGGCCAGGACATCGTTCATGGACTTCTCGAGTCCGGTGAGGCCGTAGTTCTTGGAGAAGTAGCCGGTGACGCCCGCGTAGAGTTCGGGCTGGGAGTAAGTCCGCTGGAATTTGCAGCTTTCCGTGGCGGGCACGGACTCTGCCACCGGGGTGCCGCCGACAATGATCGCACCGCGGTCGTTGCAGTAGTTCTGCAGGATGGCGCGCCTGTTCCAAGCGTTGGCCTTAAGCTCGTCGGCGCCAACCACCTGCACATAGCTGAGCGCGCCGAAGATCAGCACGAACATCGCGATGGCGGCAATCCATGAATTGCGGATGGCCTGGTTCACAGCTGTTTCACCGCCTCGGTGGGTGCGTCGGGACTGTTACGGGGATCCGGCGCCGGTTTGGCAGGCAGCACGGGGAAGTTCTTGCGCGCACCGGGTTCCTGGCCGGGCGGCAACGGCGTTGTATCCACCGGGCCGCGCGCAGAGTGCGAAATCATGAGCAGCAGACCCACAATGATCCAGTTCGCCAGGAGCGAGGACCCGCCGGCAGCGAGGAACGGCGTCGTAAGTCCGGTCAGGGGGATCAGGCGCGTCACGCCGCCGATCACCACAAAGCACTGCAGCGCGATCGCGAAGGAGAGCCCGGTGGCGAGCAGTTTGCCGAACGCGTCACGGGTGCCCAGCGCGGCGCGGAAGCCCCGGGTGAACAGCAGCAGGTACATCAGGACGATCGCGAAGACGCCGATCAGGCCCAGTTCCTCACCAAAGGAGGCGATGATCATGTCGCTGTTGGCGAAGGGGACGAGGTTGGGCCGGCCCTGGCCGAGGCCGGTGCCGACCAGGCCGCCGTTGGCCATGCCGAACAGGCCCTCGACAATTTGGAGGCTGCCGCCGAACTGCCGGCCGTAGACCTCATCGGTGAACGCGTTGAGCCAGCCGTCGATCCGCAGGGCCACGTGCGAGAACACGCGGGCAGCGACGACGCCGCCGACGGCAATCAGCACGAGGCCGATGATCACCCAGCTGATGCGGCTCGTGGCGACGTAGATCATGACGAGGAACAGGCCGAAGAACAGGATCGAGGATCCCAGGTCACGCTGGAAGACCAGCACGCCGATGCTCACGAGCCAGGCGGTGATCATGGGGCCCATGTCCTTGAACCGCGGGAACTGCACCGGGCCGATCTTGCGGCCCGCCAGCAGGATGAGGTCCCGGTTCGACGACAGATAGCCGGCAAAGAAGATGGCCAGCGTGATCTTGGCGATTTCACCCGGCTGGAAGGTCATGGAACCGATCTTGATCCAGACGCTGGCACCCAGGACCTCTCCGGCGGAGACGCCGGGAACCAGCGGCAGGATGAGGAGCACGGCGCTGATGGCCAGGGAGATATAGGTGAAGCGGCGCAGGATCCGGTGGTCCTTGAGGAACCAAATGACCGCGATCGCGACCGCCATGGCCACCAGGGTCCAGCGCAGCTGGTTGTTGCCGGTGTCTTCGCCCACCCTGTCCAGCCGGTGGATCATGGCCAGGCCCAGCCCGTTAAGGGCGACCACGAGCGGAAGTATTACCGGGTCGGCATATTTTGCGCGGAGCCGCAGCACCACATGGAAGGCGAGGGCGGCCAACGCCAGGAGTCCGGACTGGAACCAGAAGTCGGTGTCAAACGCTTTTTGCCGGTCCACGCCCACGAGTGCCTGGGCACCAATCCCTACGGCGAGGGCGAGGACCAGGAGGACAAGCTCCACGTTTCGTCGTGGCCTGGGCACGGGGTCGATGGGTGTCATTTGGCCCCCTCGCAATTCGTAGTCGGGGTGGCGGATGGCGACGGCTTGGCCGCTCCAGGGGAGGCTGTGGCACTTGGCGACGCCGTGGAGCCCGGCTTGGCCGTGGTGCCGGGGGAGGGGGTGGCACCGGCGGCCGTCGCTGCGGGGGACGGGGTGAGGCATTCATCGGCCGGGGCGGTCGTGCCGGTGCGTTCCAGGTTTTTGACGATCCGCTGCGCGTCGTAGAGGTCGCGGGCGGGCACAGTCTGGCGCACCCGCTGCTGCGAAAATTCGGGAAGGTCGGACATCTTGATATCGGTTACCGCTTCGAGAGTGGAAAGCTGGATGGGTCCGAGACGCTGGGAGACGCCGTTGAAGATGGCCACATGCTGATCGTGTTCGCCGATGTAGTAGCGCGTCTGGGTCCAGGCGTAGCCAAGCCAGAGTCCGACGGCCAGCAGCGCGACGATCGCGGCGGCAATGGATACGGTAAGCCACCGGCGCGGCCGTCCGGCGGGCCTGAAGTCGTCTGCCTCCTCGCGGTCCTGTTCGGACTTGTGCGTGAGGACCGTGGCCGCGCGCCGGGCCACGGTGCGTCCGGCGATGGAAGGAATGGACCCTGATTCCGCTGCTGCGGCGGCGGCCCCGACAAGTTCGTGCGGGCGCATGGAGAGTTCTTCCCGCAGGACTTCGGCCGAGAGGTGTTCGCCCAGATGCGGGTCGGTGGTGGTCTCGGGTTCCTTGCCCTCGGCGGCCTTCTGTGTGGCGGCGGCCGGCGCCGTGCCGTCGGCCGGGGACCCTGGGGCCGGGTCGGCCGGCGGCCCCGAGGCTCCTGCCGCGGCGGCCAGCGCGTCGGGCCCGGTGTCCTGGGCGGAGTTGTCCTTCTTTACGGACTCGTTTACGGACTCGCCGGGGGTTTTCGCGGCACCAACGGTGCTGCCGGCCAGGGTCCCGGCCAGGGGTCCGGCCGGGGCGGGCGCTGACGTCCCGGCGGCCGCTGCGGGCGCGGGTACGACGTCGACGGCGGCGGTCCGGACGTCATCGCGTGTCGGCTCGGCGATGTCGAGTACCACCACGGTCACGTTGTCCGGGGCGCCGGCCTCCAGCGTGAGTTCAATCAGCAGTTCGGCGCATTCGCCCAGGTCCTTCGTCTCCCGGACGGTGCGCTCCACGACGTGGCCGGCCACATAGTTCAGGCCGTCCGAGCAGAGCAACCATCGTTCCCCGGCCTGGACTGCCAGTGTGTCAAGATCCAGCTCCGGGCTGGCATCGACGTCGCCCAGCACGCGCATGAGGACGTTCTTGTGCGGATGCGTTTCGGCCTCTTCGGGGCGGAGCCTGCCCTCATCGATGAGCCGCTGGACAAAGGTGTGGTCGACACTGACCTGTTCGAAGTCGCCGTCGCGCAGCCGGTAGGCCCGGGAGTCGCCGATGTGGGCGAAGTGGAGCTTTCCTTCGGCGAGGAGCAGGGCCGTGACCGTGGTGCCCATCCCGGCGAGCTTGGGATTCATGTGCACCAGTTCGGACAGCAGGGAGTTGGCCGTCTGGATTTCGTCGGCGAGGACGGTCCCGGCGTCGCCGTCGTAGTCGTCATGGTCCAGGTGGATCATGTCCAGGACGGTCGCGGCGGAGGCGACGTCGCCGCCGGCATGGCCACCCATGCCGTCGGCAACGACGGCGAGGTGCCGGCCGACGTAGGCGGAGTCGTCATTCTTGGCGCGTATGCGGCCGACGTCTGACCGCGCGGCGTAGCGCATGATGAGCGGCCGCTTCGGGGCAGTTGGCTTGCCTTCGGCCCTGTCTGCGGGAAATTCCGGGGCAGCCACGGCTACGGCCTCAATTCGATGACCGTCTTGCCGATTCTCACGGGGACGCCCAGCTCCACCGGGAGGGCCCGGGTCAGCTGCTGGTCTGCCAGATACGTGCCATTAGTGGAGCCGAGGTCCTCGATGAACCAGCGGCTGCCCTGCGGGAACAGGCGGGCATGGCGGCCCGAGGCGTAGTCGTCCTCCAGGACCAGGGTGGCTTCCTGTGCCCGGCCAAGGAGGATGGGGCTCGCCGCGAGGGCGATGGTGGTGCCCTTCAACGGTCCCTCGGTCACGATCAGCTGGCGGGCCTGCTGTTTGACGGGGGCGGGCGGCGGTTCGGCAAGGGAAGGATTCTTGCGCACCTGGCGTGCCGTGGGGGCACCGGCCGCCGCCTTGCGGCCGATCATCAGGTCTCGGCGCATGGCCGAGACAATGCTGAAGATCAGCACCCACAGGAGGATGAGGAACCCGAAACGCAGGGCCGTGATGGTCAATTCGCTCATGCGTGGCCGCCTGGGTGGGCGGGCAGTAGGCGGAAGATGATTTTGGTTCGTCCCATCATGATCGTGGCGCCGTCAGCAAGATCCGAACTGCCCACGATCTTTTGGCCGTTGACGTAGCTGCCGTTCGTGGAGCCGAGATCGATCGCCTGGGCCGTACCAGGCCCCGTCCGGATTTCCAGGTGGCGGCGCGAAACGCCGGTGTCGTCAATAAGGATGTCTGCTTCGGAGGACCGTCCGAGGACGATTGAGGGCGCGTTCAGCGAATAGCGCTGGCCGTCGATGTCCAGCACAGGCTGAAGCTGCGCCGGCTGGCGTGTCGGAGCCGCGGGTACGTTGCCGTGAATACCCGGCTGCGCCGGGACGGAAGGGGCGGAGGCTTTCTCGGTCCGCGAGGTGATGTCGAAATTCCCGGCGCGGTGCTCCTCATCGCGGCGGAAACTGATCCGGACCGGGCCCTGGAGGGTGTAGCCCTGGCTGCGGACATGGTTGATGACGACGTCGCACAGTTCCTCCGCGAGCGGTGTGCCCCATTCCTGGGCGCGCTGGAAGTCCTCGCTGCTGAGGAGTACGTCAAAAACGTTAGGGGCCAGGGTGCGTCCCGCGGCGATCGTGATGGCCTTGTTGTCCACCTCGGTGCGGAGGCGGCTCGCGATCTCGACAGGCTCAACCTGGGCGCGGGAACCGGTGGAGAAGACTCCGCGGACGGCCTTTTCGATGCCGCGCTCGACTTTGTCCAGCAATCCCATGGTCCTTCTCCTTTCCTGTTGGCTGCGGGGCAGCGTTCGTTCCGGAACTCGGTTTCCAACTTTTGCGAGCCCGCGCTCAGCGGACACTCCTACATCAGATACTACTGGGCGTGTCTGGGAATGGCCTCAACGGACGCCGCCGGGGCGACGTCAAAATGAGTGCCCGCCGCGCCCTGACGTGCGCGGACACCGCCGCCGGGACTGCCGCGGCGGGTCCCCGCTTGACGCCCGGCCGCGGGGCAAGCGTGGCCGGCAAACGACCCCATTCAGGGGGCTCTGGGGCTCGATTGGTGTTTTCCGGCAATTGTCCGTTATGCTTGATCTCGCTGCTTTTACGAGGTTGGCGGTCCGGGAAACCGGCCCTATCCGAGTGGAAGAAGTTGCGCGCGAGTGGCGGAACGGCAGACGCGCTGGCTTCAGGTGCCAGTGTCCGAAAGGGCGTGGGGGTTCAAATCCCCCCTCGCGCACGCAATCGAAAGAACCCCGGTCTTGGACCGGGGTTCTTTTGTTTAACCCGCACGGGGGCAGCCGGCGTCGGGGTTTCCCGGTTTCCCCACATTCGAAGGCTTGGCCCGGCGTGTTGCGCCGACACACCGGTGTGGGGCGGCGCCGGTCCGTCAAAAGTGGGGAAACTCCGCAGCAGCGGACTCCGCAGCAGCGGACCACGCGGCAAGAGCACGCGGCAAGACCGCTAGGCTGCCCGCAGTGCCCCGAGCCCGGCGAGGAGTGCCTCGAGTCCCAGCTTGAAGGCGACGTCGGCCGGTTTTTCATGGCCTTCCTCGGCCAGGCGCTGGACGGCGGCGGTGAAATGCGGTGTCGACGCGGCCATGGTGCCGGAATCGAAGATGTCCGCGGGTGCCGTGACGTCGTAGGCGGAGCCAAAGATGAACGATTCGATCGCGACAATGGCCGGGACAATGCGCTCCTGCGGAAAGCCTGCGCGGCTGAAACCGGCACTGACGGCCTCATACATGGCCAGTGTCTTGGGCGCGTCGGTCACGGGCAGTACGGCAATGACGGGAATCAGTGGGGTGTGCTTGGAAAATACGTCGCGGTAGCTCCAGGCCCAATCCCTCACGGCCTGTTCCCAGTCCCCGGCCTCGAAGGCGGTGACGTCCACGAACGAGGTCAAGTGGTCCTGGACGAGGACCAGCACGTCCCGTTTGGACGAGACATGGTTGTACAGCGCCGAGGGAGCCACGTTGAGGGTCCGCGCCAGGGCAGCCATGGTGAACCCGTCGTAGCCGCTCTTGCCAATCAGCTGCAGGGCCGCCACGGTGATGCCGTTCTGGTCCAGCACTGCCGCGGCGGGCCGTCCCGCACGGCGGCGGGGCCTGGCTGCGGGGCCGTGCGGATCGGCGGGGGCGCTGGTTGCTGCCGTCATTCCGGGCCTTTCTTCTCTGCTTGGCTTCTCAGTTTGGCTGGCGGGTTCGGGGTGAGCCCGTTCTGCCCCTACTTTACGGGCGAAATTCATTAGGCGGAGGGTCTTCCCCGAAGCGTGTGGAAGGTCTATCATTCTAAATGAACGCCATTCATTTTGTGGTCCGCATCACTCTAGCGGCCACGGGGAGGAACATCATGCTGGAACTTGACCGCGACGTCGTCATCGTAGGAGCCGGCCCGTCAGGCTTGACCGCCGCCCGCGAGCTGAAAAAGGCCGGACTCAGTGTGGCGGTGCTCGAGGCGCGGGACCGCGTGGGCGGCCGGACCTGGACCGACACGGTTGACGGGGCCATGCTCGAGATCGGCGGCCAGTGGGTTTCGCCGGACCAGACCGGGCTCCTGGGGCTCCTGGATGAGCTCGGACTGCAGACCTATTCCCGCTACCGCGACGGCGAATCCGTCTACATTGGCGCGGACGGCAGGCGCACCCTGTACACCGGTGACACCTTCCCGGTCAGCGAAACCACCGCCGTCGAAATGGACAAGCTCACGGCACTGCTGGACTCCCTGGCCGCGGAGATGGTTCCCGAGGAGCCGTGGGCCCACCCCAAGGCCCGCGAGCTGGACACCATCTCCTTTCACCATTGGCTGCGGCAGAACTCAACAGATGAGGAAGCCTGCAACAACATCGGCCTGTTCATCGCCGGCGGCATGCTGACCAAACCGGCCCACGCCTTCTCCGCCCTGCAGGCCGTCCTCATGGCTGCCTCGGCGGGGTCCTTCACCAACCTCACGGATGAGGACTTCATCCTGGACAAGCGGGTTGTCGGCGGGATGCAGCAGGTTTCGCTGCTGCAGGCCGCGGAACTGGGCGACGACGTCGTCCTCGGCAGCCCGGTCCGCACCATCAACTGGGCCAATGACGCGAGCGGAGGCTACCGTGTCACTGCCGTCTCCGACCGGGCCACGGTGAACGCACGTTTCGTCATCATGGCCGTGCCGCCGAACCTCTACACCCGGGTGTCCTTTAACCCGCCGTTGCCCCGCCGCCAGCACCAGATGCACCAGCACCAGTCACTCGGCCTGGTCATCAAGGTCCACGCCGTCTACAGCAGCCCGTTCTGGCGCGAAGACGGCCTGTCCGGAACGGCCTTCGGCGCCGGCGCCATTGTGCAGGAGGTCTACGACAACACCAACCACGAGGACCCGCGCGGCACGCTGGTGGGCTTTGTCTCGGATGAGAAGGCCGACGCCATGTTCGAGCTCAGCGCGGAGGACCGCCGCCGCGCCATCCTCGAGTCGATTGCGTCCTTCCTCGGCGAAAAGGCCCTGGATCCCGAGGTTTACTACGAGTCCGACTGGGGTTCGGAGGAATGGACCCGGGGGGCTTACGCCGCCAGCTACGACCTTGGCGGACTGCACCGCTACGGCAAGGACCAGCTGACGCCGGTCGGGCCGATCTATTGGTCCTGCTCGGATCTTGCGGCCGAGGGCTACCAGCATGTTGACGGCGCCGTCCGGATGGGGCAGCTCACGGCGGCCCGGATCGTCGCTGCTGCGGACCGTGCGTCCGTCGCCTCGTAGAAAATCCCAACAATTCAGTTGAATGCAGTCCAGTTCAGTTAGGAGAGCGGCCAGATGCGTTACGTAGTGGGGTATTCAGCCAATGCCAGGGGCCATGATGCGGTCAATCTGGCCGTCTCCCTGGCGCTCGGGCGGGGGGCGAGCCTGGACCTTGTGCTGGTGGTGCCCGAAGTGCAGCAGTCCGGGCACGCCCTCGCGCCGAAGGCCGGCTTCGAAAATCTGCTCACCGAGCAGGCCCAGGAGTGGCTCGACCAGGCCCTGGCGCTGGTTCCATCCAGTGTCCCGGCGCAGGCACACATCCGCAGCCATGATTCCGACGCGCACGCACTGATCGAGGCGGCCGAGGAATTGGGCGCGGACATGCTCATCATCGGGGCCACCAGCACCGGACTCTTCAAACGGTTCACGATCGGGTCGGTGGCCAGTGCATTGCTCCACGCCTCGACCGTTCCGGTGGCCCTGGCACCGCACGGCTATCACCGCCAGGAGGCTCTGACCCGGATCAGTTGCGGGCTCGGAACCCGGGCCGGTGCGGAGAAGCTGCTCGAATTCGCCCTAGGCATGGCGTCGAACCGGGACGTGCCACTGCGGGTGGTGTCGCTTCTGGCCCTCGACGGCGATGCGGCCGATTCAGCCGACGCGGCCCGGGAGTATGCGGCCAAGTGCCTTGCCGACGCACTGGCTGCCGGCGGGCCGGCAGTACCGGGGGAGGCGAAGGCGGAGGTCCCGGGGGAGGCCAAGACGGAAGCCCAGGTAGAGGCGAAGACGGAAATCGTCGTCGCCCACGGGCGCAGCATCGAGGAAGCCGTGGACCGCCTGGACTGGGAAGACGGCGAGGTCCTGTTGATCGGATCCAGCCGGCTTGCCAAGGGCCGGTCCATCTTCCTCGGCAGCACAGCGGGCCGCATTCTGCGCGCCCTGCCGGTGCCGATGATCGTGGTCCCCAGCGACTATGAACTCAAGCACCTCAATCATTCAGCGTCGAGTGACACCCCCCGAGAGGCACAACAATGAGCGCAGACCATGCGATGTCCAAGCCGTCGCAGACAGGGCAGCAGACAGGACAGCACACCGAACAGCAGCACGGACTCAGTGAGAAGGGCCTGAAAGCCGGATCGGTGGGGCTCATTGGCGCCGTCGTCATCGGCATTTCCTGTATCGCCCCGGCATACACCCTTACGGCCGCCCTGGGTCCCACCGTGGCCGAGGTCGGCGTGCAACTGCCGGCGATCTTCCTGGTGGGCTTTATCCCCATGCTGCTGGTGGCCTTCGGCTACCGGGAGCTGAACAACGCCATGCCCGACGCCGGGACCTCCTTCACCTGGGCGTCGCGGGCGTTCGGCCCCTGGATTGGCTGGATGGGCGGCTGGGGACTCATCGCCGCCACCATCATCGTGCTCTCGAACCTGGCCGCCGTAGCGGTGGACTTCTTCTACCTCATGCTGGCGCAGATCTTCGGCAATCCCGAACTCGCCGACCTCACCACCAACCTGCCGCTGAATATCGCGACCACGCTGGTGTTTATCGCCCTCGCGTGCTGGATCTCCTACCGCGGCATGGAAACCACCAAGACCGTCCAGTACGTTCTCGTGGGATTTCAGTTGCTGGTCCTCGCCTGGTTCTCGATCTCAGCGTTCAGCCACGTCGCCAACGGAACCGCCTTTGACGCCACGGCCATCTCCCCGGACTGGTTTAACCCGTTCGCCGTGGGATCCTTCTCCGCCTTCGCCGCCGGCGTTTCGCTGTCCATCTTCATCTACTGGGGCTGGGACGTCACGCTGACCATGAACGAGGAGACCAAGAACCCGGAGAAAACGCCGGGACGTGCCGCCACGATCACCGTGCTGGTCATCGTGATCATCTACATGACGGTTGCCCTGGCCACGCTGAGCTACGCCGGCGTCGGCGACACGGGGCTGGGCACCGGCAACCCGGAGAACCAGGGCAGCATCTTCGCCGTTCTGGCGGGACCGGTAATGGGCCCGTTCGCCATCCTGATGTCCCTGGCTATCCTGAGCAGCTCCGCCGCGTCTCTGCAGTCCACATTTGTCTCGCCGGCGCGCACCCTGCTGTCCATGGGCCATTACCGGGCGCTGCCGCAGAAGTTCGGCAGGATCAGCCCCACATACAAGTCGCCGAGTTATGCCACGATCGCCTCTGCCATCGCGGCCGCGGCGTTCTATGTCATCACCCGGACCACGTCGGAAAACGCACTGTGGGACACCATCACGGCCCTGGGCATGATGATCTGCTTCTACTACGGCATCACCGCGTTGGCCTGTGTCTGGTTCTTCCGCGCCGAGGCGTTCAGCGGAGCGAGGGCCTTCTTCTTCAAGTTCCTCGCGCCACTCCTGGGCGGCGTCATCCTGCTGGTCATGTTCGTCAAGACCGCCTACGACTCCATGGATCCCGCGTACGGATCAGGGTCGTCGATCGGCGGTGTGGGGCTGGTCTTCATCCTGGGCATGGGCGTCCTCCTGCTGGGCGTGGTGCTCATGCTGGTCATGGCCAAGCTCCGCCCCGAGTTCTTCAGGGGCCAGGTCCTGACCCGCGGGCACTGAGTCCACTGCCGGTTCAGGGAAGGTCCCGGGAAGGTCTCCGGCCGGCCGCCATTGGAAAGTAAGCACACTTACCAATAGGCTGTCCGGAGGGGGACCTTCCTCCGTTGGAACCAGAACGAGGTGAGAGCATGTCGGATGCCGAAAGCATCAGCAAGGTCACGGACATCATCAACGATTCGCACATCGGAATGTTCACCACCATCAACGAAGCAGGCGCGCTCGTCAGCCGGCCACTGGCCGTCCAGGAGGTCAAAGACGACGGCGACATGTGGTTTTTCACGTCGGCGACCACCTCTCAGGTGGCCCACATCCGCGCCAACCCGGCGGTGAACGTCTCCTTCGGCAAGCGCACCGAGTGGGTTTCGGTGGCCGGGACCGCTGAAGTGGTCACTGACCGGCAACTGATCCACGACATGTGGAATCAGGTGGTGGAGGCCTGGTTCCCGGACGGGCCGGACACCCCTGAGGTGGTCCTGCTCCACGTCGACTCGGACTCCGCCGAGTACTGGACCAGCCCGGGCGGCACGGCGGCCACCGTGCTGCAGTGGATCAAGTCCAAGGTGACCAACAGCCGGATGAGCGTGGGCAACAGCGGAACGGTCGAGCTGTAGCGCGCCGAACCCGGGCCACCGCCCGGTCTCACCGGTGGATATTGCCGCTCGATATCACCGCTCAGAGCCGATGACGGCCGATCGGGACCGGACTGCTCCTAGTCGGTGATTTTCAGGCCGGTGCCCCAGTTGAAGGTTGGATACGCGGGGTTGGCCTGCAGCGCCATGACCAGCAGCATGAAGCCCTCGAGTTCTCGTGCGTGACGCAGTCCGCCCACCTGGAGCGGACGCAGCCCGGCGGCTTCGGCGAAGACCGCAACCTCGTTGCGGGCCTCTTCGGAGTCCGAGGCGATGAAGACATCCATCGGCTGGCCGCCGGCTGCCCCGGACCCGAGCGGGCCGGCAAAGGTGGTGTTGAAGGCTTTCACCACCCGTGCGCCCGGGAGCAGTCCGGCGATTTCCTCCGCCGCCGACGTCCCCGGGGCGACCACCAGCGAGTCGAAGGTTTCGGTGTCAATCGGATTGCTGATGTCCACCACCGTCTTGCCGCTGAGCGTGTCGCCGAAATGCGTGGCAACTTCCCTGGCCGGGCCGAAGTACAGCGCGAGGACGACGATGTCTCCCTCGGGAACCTCGCTCAGGCCGCCGGAGCTGGTGGTGCCGCCAAGTTCAGCAGCGAGCTTGGCGGCATTCTCCGGCGTCCGGTCCAAGATCTGGACGGAGCGCCCGGCGGCGACAGCCCGGGTTCCGATCGCCCGTGCCATATTGCCGCTGCCGATGATCGTGATGTCAGTCATGATGGAACCTTTCCAAGGTGGCCGCGAACTGCCGGATCGGCAATTCCGGGGAATCAGCCGTGCGCGTGGTCCGGGCCAGGCGGCCCGGCGGCGCTGACGCCGGCCGCGCGTTCGGCGGCAGCGAGGGCATGTTCCAGCCGTTCCACGGCCGGGGCGTAGGCGGCATCGGTGCAGGCGCGGTCCGTACGGCCGCCGAGGCCCTCGGCGGCCTTGATCGCCCGGATCAGTGCCGCGGTTTCCGGTTGCCGGGTATCGCTCATCGCGGGATAGTCAATCGAGAACCCCGGATCCAGTTCGTACCGCTGCCACCGGGCGAGGGCGCTCCGGTGCCGTGCGGCGGCCGCCTCGTTCAAGAGCCGGGTTTCCCGGCTGGCCCGGCGGGCTTCCTGCCGGCGGAGCAGCCGGGGTGCCGCAGCGACGGCCGCCAGGGCAGCCCCCGCGGCCAGCATCCCGAGCGCCAGGCCGGCCCAGGGCCATGTGGAAGAGGCCAGGACGATGGCGGGCACAATGACGGCGAGTCCGGCGAATGCGTCCCAAAACGCGCCGTCCGCGCCTTCGGAAGGCCCGTCGTCGGCCGCCAGGTGCTTGCGGGCGAAATAGACCGAGGCGAACGCTGCCCCGGCAACCAGAATGGCGAGGGCCAGGAACTGCCAGGCCGCGAGGGCGCCGGATAGTGAAAGCGTCATTGCACACCTCCCCGGAACGGTCCCGGGCGGGCGCTGTTCCGCTAGTTCCATTGGAATCCCTGGCGGCGGGGCCGTCAATGCCTGCCGGGCCGGGGCAATGCCCGGCGC
This sequence comes from Arthrobacter sp. 01L42, assembly GCF_056400005.1. Lineage (NCBI taxonomy): Bacteria > Bacillati > Actinomycetota > Actinomycetes > Micrococcales > Micrococcaceae > Arthrobacter > Arthrobacter sp. 01L42. The sequence goes on from NZ_JBFTSL010000014.1 coordinate 118,621, forward strand.
CAGCGCGGACGCAAACCCAGGCGCCAGGGCCGGTGCGGAGGCCGCGTCGCGGTTCCTACGCCGAGCCTCCCGGCGTAGCCTAGGGGCCATGCGACTGAAAATGTGCAGTATCCACGTCAAGGATCCAGCCTCGGCCCATGAGTTCTACACCGGCACGCTGGGCTTCGAAACGCTGATGGCCATGCCGGAGCACAACCTCTTCATCATCAAGGATCCGGATGTTGCCGGAGGCGCCGGACTGCTGCTGGAACCCAGTGACAACCCGATCGGCGCGGCCTACATGAACGGTCTGCACGACGCCGGGATTCCCGCGATCGTCTTTGGCGTGCCGGACGTGCGCGCCGAATACGACCGGCTGGCGGCCAAGGGCGTGATGTTCCAGGGGGAACCGTCCGAGGGGCCCGGCGGGACCAGTGTGGTGTTGGATGACGGCTGCGGGAACTTCGTGCAGCTGCACCAGGACTAGATGCCGGACCACCGCGCCCTGACTCTGCCTAACGGCTCGTCTTGTCCTTGTCCGGGTGCTCGTCGCCGATATGGCCCGGTGCATTGGCGGCCAGGACCCGGGCCACGAAGGAGGCATACTCCTCCATATAGTGGCGCAGCAACCCGGCCGTAGCCTCGTCCTTGACCTCACCGTCCTCGCCGTAGGCCTCCGGGACGAAGCGGATGTAGGCCTCCGGAGCATTCAGCTGCGGCGCGTCGAGGAAGCTCAGCACGCTGCGGAAAGAGGACTGCATCACGGCCGTCCCAATGCCGCCGGGGGAGGCGCCGATGATCCCGGTAGGCTTGCGGGCGAAGGAGTTCGTGCCCCAGGGCCTGGATCCCCAGTCGATGGCGTTTTTGAGCGCTCCGGGGATGGACCGGTTGTATTCGGGCGAGACGAACAGGATGCCGTCGGAAGCCGAGATGGCATCTTTGAGGGCCTGCCCAACAGGTGGGAAAGCGGCATCAAAATCCGGGCTGTACAACGGCAAATCCCTGATGGGGATCTCCGTGAACTCCAATTCCGCAGGTGCAAGCCGAATCAGCGCCCTGGACAAAGTGCGGTTGATGGAATTGCTCGAGAGGCTCCCGACAAAATATCCGATCTTGAAGCCCATGGCCTTGTTCCTTCCCGATACGCCGCCGGTGGCAGGTGAATTGGGATGCGGAGGGGATCGGACCGGCGGCCCCGACCCATTCCGCGAGCGTAGTCCTGCGTCCGCGGGTTGAAAAGAGCGGCCGGGAGAAAGCGCGTGCCGCTATTCGGCCTTGGCGCGGGCTTTCTTGGCGTCCTTCTTGGCGGCCTCGTCCTTGACCCGCTGGGCCTCGGCGCGGACGGCGGCGTGGGTGGCGCGCTCGGCCACCAGCCAGGCCGGGGGAGCCTGAAGCAGTGCGGTGATTTCCGCGGTCGTCAGCGCTTCCTCAACACCACCGCGGGCCAGCCCGGCGATGGAGACGTTGAGCTTCTGCGCGACCACGGGGCGCGGGTGCGGGCCGTTGCGGCGCAGTTCCGCGAGCCACTCCGGCGGGTTGGCCTGGAGATCGGCAAAATCAGCGCGGGTGATGGTTGAATCCTGGAACTCCTGGGGTGTCGCCGGCAGGTAGATGCCAAGCTTCTTGGCAACGGTGGCCGGTTTCATGGACTGGGAGTTTGCAGAGGTCATAGTCCAAGGGTATCCGGCGGCACGCCCGCAGGGCACCAACCCAGTACCAACCCAGTACCAAACCAGCGCCGGATCAGCACGGTGCTGCCATCGAGGCGGACCCCCGCGCCACCCCGGGCGGTACTGTGAACATGTGTCCGCAGCAGAAGAACCATCCCAGACCCCCGACGAAACCGCCGTCGTCCCAGCCGTCGCAGTCGGGCGGGAGCTGCGCTTCGCGTACGTGGCCGGTGTGACACCGGGCAAATGGATCCGCCGCTGGGAGGAACGGATGCCCGATGTTCCGCTGCACTCCTTTATGTCCGACGACGGCGCGCAGCTGTCCGTGCTCCGTGACGGTACCGCGGACCTGAGTTTCGTCCGGCTCCCGGTGGAACGCGAGGGCCTCAGCGTGATCCCGCTCTACGAGGAGCAGCCTGTGGTGGTGGCACCGAAGGGGCACGAGGTCTCCTTGTTTGAAGAAGTGGACCTGGCGGACCTGTCTGCCGAGACGTTTCTCGATGTGCAGGACCTCGGCGGACCCGCGATGGCCCTGCAGGTGGTGGCCTCCGGTGCCGGGCTGGTGATCCTGCCGATGTCCGTGGCCCGGCACTTCAACGTCAAGGACACCGTGGCGCGGAAGCTCACGGGCTCGCCCGGCACGGAGATTGCCCTGGCCTGGCCGAGCGACGCCACGGACGAGGTCATCGAGGAATTCATCGGTATTGTCCGCGGACGCACCGCGGCGAGCTCGCGCCAGCCCTCGGCGCAGCAGGAGAAACCCAAACGCGAGCCCAAGCCGGACCGGCGCGGCACCGGAGCCGCCAAGAAGCCCAAGGTGGCGCAGCGTTACGCGCCCAACCCGGACAAGGGCCGCGGCAAGGGATCCCGGAAAAAGGGGAAACGCTAGGCCTGTGGAGTTGGACGCTCCTGGCGGCGTTCTGCCGTTGCGGGAACGGCGAAGATAGGCCGTCAGATTGGCCCGCTCATGCGGACAGGTTCGTTTCTATCACCATCAAAATACATCCTCCAAAAAGGGCAACAGAACTCAAATAGATTCCCACGAGAATGGCAACTGCTGCCGAATGAAGGAGGCCCAGTTCAAAAACACCGAAGATCAGGGCGACAGCCACGGTTGCTGCCGTGAGGACCGCCGGAATCAATATTTTCGGAGTTTCGGAAGCTAACGAGACGCTTCCAATCACTTGAGGAGACCCCCTACAAAACGTTGGCGAGGAGCTAAGGCTGCCGCGGCGCCGTGGCTGTTGCGCTGTTGGTATTTCCAGATAGTGCTAAGAGCTGGCGATATGGTTGAGCATCAGTAGCCGCACTATCTTGGGGAAAAATGATATTGGCGCTCTCTACATCGGAAGTGAATCCACTGGTGCCGTCATGGGCATCATGGGATTCCCGCTGATCCTGAACGCAATCTTGTTCATTGCAGCGCTCGTGAGCATTGCGCGCAATAGGACTCATACCACTGGCGGTACTGTCGTTTGGGCCCTCATCGTTCTTGCAGTACCGCTATTTGGCTCGGTTCTGTGGTTTTTGTTTGGGCGCAGAGAAACATCCAATTCTCGTCTCCGCGATCAAGCGAGAAAGCGGCATGATCGGGTGAATCTGAGCAGCCCGGGACGATGATCACGACGATAATCGACGCATGACTGAGCACTTACCGTCCTGGCCGACCACACCACCGACCTACGGTTCAGTCGTTTTGCGCGAGTTCACCGACGACGACGTACATCTCGCCACCGAGTTGGGAGACGATCCTTACATCCCTCTCATTGGCAGCCTTCCCGCACTCCCCACGGCACAGCAGGCTCTGGAGTGGATCTACCGGCAGCGCGGCCGGTTCGCCGAAGGAAAAGGGCTGTCCTTCGCCATCGCCGATGCCGAATCCGACAACGCCGTCGGTGCGATCGGACTGTGGCTTCAGAACATGTCGGCCGGCCGCGCAACGGTCGGCTACTCGGTTGCCCCCGCGCACCGGGGTCGCGGGATTGCCACCAGCGCGTTAAAGGCACTGACCGCGTTCGCTTGGACCATCCCCACTCTGCACCGGATCGAGCTGTACATCGAGCCGTGGAACAGCAACTCAAGTCGCGTTGCCGAGGCGTCTGGTTTCCAGCGGGAGGGCCTGCTCCGCAGCCACCAGGAGATTGGTAACACCCGGCGCGACATGCTGCTCTATGCGACAACGCGACCTTAACGGGCTCTCCGCGGTTGGTGGTGAATTCGGGCTCGTGTCTTTAGACGCGAGGGGCCCGTAGCCCTGTTGTGATGGATGTTCTTGACGCATTCATCGATGACAGGACTACGAGCCTTGACCGAGCTTACTTCCCGGCGCCCCGACGCTGCCACGCTCCACTCGACGGCTGCGGGACATGCTTGTCTCCGCCGTCATTGATTCCGGCCGCGCCGCCACCGAGACCGCTGCCGCGCACGGGGTTTCGTGGTGGCTGGTCCAACGGGCCTTGAACATGGCGGCCACCAGGCTTCCGGACGTGGACAAGCTGRGGCCACGGATGCTGGGCATCGACGAACACCGTTTCCGGTCCGTCCGGTTCTTCAAGGACCCCGCTACCAAGGCCTGGAAGCGCTTCGAGCCCTGGATGACCACGATCGTGGATCTGGACACCGGGCAGGTCCTCGGTGTGGTCGACGGCCGCGACCACAAGGGCGTCGGCGAGTGGCTCTTCAAGCGCCCGCTGGAATGGCGCCTCGGCGTGCAGGTCGTGGCGATCGACCCGTCCGCGGCCTTCCGGAAGGCCCTGCGGATGTGGCTGCCGCGCACCGCCGTCTCGGTCGACGCCTTCCACCTGGTCCTGCTCGGCAACAACATGCTCACCGAAGTCCGGCAGCGACTGACACAGGAAACCAAGGGCCGGCGCGGACGCACCACCGACCCGGTCTGGGCCAACCGACGGCTGCTGCTGCGGGCCGGTGAGACACTCTCGGACAGAGGCAATGACCGGCTTCGGCAAGTCTTCGACGTTGATGACCCGACCGGCAAGCTGCAGGCGGCCTGGAACGTCAAAGAGCAGCTCCGCGCCYTGCTGCGCACCGGATCACTCGAAGACGCCGCCGCGGCGAAGGCAAGACTCGGGCAACTCGTCGAACGAGCCGCCCAGCCCGAGACGACCAGGCTCTGGCGCACAGTCTGCCGCTGGTGGAAGGAAATCGAAGTCCTCATCGTCACCGGCGCCACCACCGCAAAAGTCGAAGCGAACAACACCGCCATCAAACACCTGAAACGGACAGGACGGGGATTCGTCAATAGCCGGAACTACACCACCCGCATTATGCTCAGAAGCGCCGCCAGAACGGCGGCCTGAACATTCACCGCACACCGGAAATCACCACGAACCGGGGAGAGCC
>NZ_JBFTSL010000015.1:0-114871 GCF_056400005.1 Arthrobacter sp. 01L42
GTCGCCACCAAATGCCGGATCTTGATATCGGGGTGCATTTTGCTCATGACCCGAGCAAAACCGGTCCGAGTGTCCACGATGTCCTGAGACACACTGTCCACGATGTCTTGAGACAGAAACGTCCATTAAGTCATGAGACTCCACAGCTGTTCTGGAGGGTCCAGGACAGCCACAACTGATAGCCCATCGCATTTAAAACCTCAGTCGCCGATGTAGCGGTCGCGCCCGGCCCGGTACCCGAACACCGCTGCTAGAGAGCCCACCAGCATGAACAGCACACCCGCCGCTGCAAAGGATCCGGTGGACTGGTGCAGCTGGCCGACCAGGAGCGTGCCGCTGGAGCCAATCCCGTAGCCCACGCCCTGCATCATCCCGGAAAGGTGGGCCGCGGTGTGCCCGTCCCGGGTGCGGACCATGATCAGCGTCAGCGCGGCGGCGGTCAGGCTTCCCTGCCCCAGGCCGAGCAGCCCGGTCCACAGCCACAGGAGTTCCACAGGCCCGAAGATGCTCAGCGCGAAGCCACCGCCGGTCATGAGCGCCACCGCCGTGTTGAGGGCACGCTGGTCCCGGAACCTGGTGGCCAGCGCCGGCGCGAACAGCGAGCCCAGCATCTGCAGCGCAATCGAGGCCGAGACGATCAGGCCGGCCGTGCCGCCGTCCACCCCCCGTTCGCGCAGGATCGGCGCCAACCAGGCGAAGACGCTGAAGGACATCATGGCCTGCAGGACCATGAACCCGGTCACCTGCCAGGCCACGGCGGAACGCCAGACGTTGACGCCGCCGGCCGGCCGCGCCGCCCCGCCGGGACGGGCCCGGAGCGCCGGCGGCAGGAACAGCAGAAGGACGACGCCGGCCGGCAACGCCCAGAACCAGAGCGCCGCCGTCCATTCCCCGCTCGCGCGGAAGACCGGGAACGTGAAGCCGGCACCGAGCGCGGCCGAGGCACAGATCGCCGTGGTGTAGAGGCCGCCCATGAGGCCCAGGCGATGCGGGAAGTCACGCTTGACCACGCCCGGCAGCAGCACGTTGCACAGTGAAATCGCGGCCCCGCACGCGGCGGTCCCGGCGAGCAGAGCCGGAAGGTGGCCGGCCGCCGGCAGCTCCAGGGGCCGCAGCAGCAGCCCGGCGGTGAGCACCGCCATGGCACTGAGCAGCACCCGTTCGGCCCCGAACCGGCGTGCCAGCCCAGGGGCGAGCGGAGCGAACACCCCGAGCAGCGTCACCGGGACGGTGGTGAGCACCATGACCGCCCAGGCCGGAAGCCCGGCGTCGGCCGTCACCTCCGGCAGTACCGCAGCGAAGCTCGAAAAGACTGTGCGGAGGTTCAGCCCGATCAGGACCAGGCAGATCCCCAAATACGCGAGCTGCCGGCGGCCGGCAGCGCGCGGCGGCCCGACGGGGCCGTCCCGGAGAACGGCGCCGGCCGAATGGTCCAACTCGTCAGTTTTCCCAGCTGAGGTCACCCGCCCCATTCTTGCAGGCCCGCGTCTTCACCCCTTCCCTTCAATCCTTCCTCCGCGGCCGGCCCGCCGGGGCGGCCGCGGGATCCCCGGGCGGCCCGGCCCGGCGAACTCAACTATTCTGGAAGGGATGAGCGAATCCCCAGAATCCCCCGGCCTGCAGGCAAACCCGGAGTCCGGCGTCCCGGACCAGAGCCAGTTGCCGCGCCCCGTGACCCCCGGCAGCCAGGCCTCGTTCGGCACCTATGGGGGCCGCCCGGTCAGCTTCGTGCGCCGCGGCACGCGCCTTCAGGGCCGACGCCAGGCGGCCTGGGAGGAACACGCAGACCGTTGGGCGGTTGAGGTCCCCCGCCATGTCGCCAACACCTCCGTCCACCCGGACTATGTGTTCGACGCAGAGGCCGAATTCGGCCGCACGGCTTCGCTGGTTGTCGAGATCGGCTCCGGACTGGGCGACGCCGTTTGCCACGCCGCGGAGCAAAACCCGGACAAGGACTTCCTGGCCGTGGAGGTTTACACCCCCGGCTTGGCCAACACCTTGATCAAAATCAACAGCCGCGGACTGAGCAACGTGCGGGTGGTCGAGGCGAACGCCCCTGAGGTGCTCGCAACCATGCTCCCGGCCGGCTCCGTCACGGAACTATGGGTGTTCTTCCCGGATCCATGGCACAAGTCCCGGCATCACAAGCGCCGCCTCATTCAACCGGCGTTCGCTGATCTCGCCGCCCGGGCCATCAAGCCCGGCGGCATCTTCCGGATCGCGACCGACTGGTCCAACTACGCCGTTCACGTCCGCGAGGTCATGGCGGGCTCGGCGGAGTTCGAGAACCTGCACGAGGGCGAGCGCGCCGGCGCGGACAGCCCCCTGACCCAGGTGTGGGAATCCGGCGTCGAGTCCCGCGTGGGCGGAGCACCGGTCAAGGAAGGCCGGGCGCCGGTCAGCACCGAGCACACCGGACCCAACGAGGGCGTCGACGGGACCGGTGGGTGGGCGCCGCGGTTTGAGGGCCGTATTCTGACCAGTTTCGAAAACAAGGCGCACGAAGCCGGCCGCCTGATCTTCGACCTCAGCTACCGCCGGATTTAGGCACCACGGCGCGCGGGTACCTTTTGTTGAGCGGCTTCGCGTGGCACGATTACGGAACGAACCACGCTGGGTAGTACTAAGGAAACGATCATCAAACGAGAATTGAACGACGCTGCTGACGTCGCCGAGGACGTCACCAATTCGAAGCCCCTCGAAATCGCAGCGCGGGCCGGGTTCGCCGTGTCGGGGTTGCTGCACTTCCTCATCGGGCTGGTCGCGATCCGGCTTGCCATGGGCGGCCAGGGCCAGGCCGATGTCAGCGGCGCGGTGGAAGAGCTCGCCGGGCAGCCAGCGGGGCCGTTGCTGCTCTGGACGTCGTTTGCCGCCTGCGTGGCGCTGGCCATCTGGCAGGCGTCCGACGCCATTTTTGATTTCGGGCACCTGCCGACCAAGAAAAAGGTCGGCAAGAAACTCAAGGCTGCCCTGCAGGCCGTGGTGTACACCGCGTTCGCCCTGACGCTCGCGTCGGTCGCTACCGGGGCCGGCTCCGACAACCGCGAGTCGACGTCCGATATGACCGTAAACCTCATGAAGGCACCGGGCGGCGTCGCACTCCTGGTGATTATCGGCGCCGCGGTAGCCGTCACCGGGGTCGTCTACGCGATCCGCGGCTTCAAGAAGTCCTTCATCAAGTACCTGCGGATGCCGTCCCAGCCGCAGGCGCGCACCGCAGTGACGGTGATCGGCATGGTGGGCTACGTTGCCAAAGGCTTTGCCCTGCTGCTGGTGGGCCTGCTCATCATCATCGCCACGGTGAAGGCACACCCCGAAGAGTCAACCGGGCTCGACGGCAGCCTGAAGGCCCTGCGGGAGCAGCCGTTCGGCGTGTACCTGCTGGCCGCAGTGGGCGTAGGCCTGATCTGCTACGGCATCTACATGGCGATGCGGGCCAAGCTCGCGAAGATGTAGGCCCGCGTCGGTTTCCATGTCCCGGACCGGACGGACCGCCGCGCCCCACGAGTGGGCTACCCCTGGGGCACGGCAATGACAGCAACGGTCTGCTGCTGCTCATCGCGCATCTCGACACTGGCGATCCTGGCCAGCTGCACCGGCGTCGCCCCGGTGATCCGGACTCTGCCGGTGGGCGTCGCCGTCCACGCGCAGGCGCGGTCCACGCCGCCGTCACGGTCCTTTACCCAGAGTGAGAGGGTCCCGGCGACGGGCAGGCTGCGGCCGTCCACCGCCAGTTCGGTGCCCCAGGTCTTCTTGACGAGCCCCACAGTGACCTCCAACCCGCTGCTGGCCGCAACGGAATAGCTCGCGTCCGGTTTGGCGGGTTGGTTCAGCAGCGGACCAGCCAGGATCCCCAGCCCCAGGCATGCGGCGGCCGCCGCGGCCACCGCCGACGTCCACCGGCGCCGCACCTTCCGGCGTCGGGCGGCGAGCTCGTCCAGGAGCCGGCTTGGGACAGGTTCGCGTTCCGGCGGGATCAGCGCGCGGTCCCGGGCGGCCGCCGCCGCGGCGGTGAGCGCGACGGCGTCGGACACCGGGATCGCGTCCAGCAGCGCGGGGAGGCTGGCAAGTTCGTCCAGCTCCTGACGGCAGTGGGCGCACACCGCAAGATGCTGCTCGAAGGCCGCGGCTTCGGCCGGCTCCAGCCCGCCGAGCAGGTACGCGCCGAGGTAGTGATGCAACTCGGTCCCGTTCACTGCTGCACCCCCATTTCGTCGAGGATCGTCCGTAGGGCCCGGACGGCGTAGAACGCCCGGGACTTCACCGTGCCGCTGGGGATCTTCAATTGGGCGGATGCCTCCTGGACTGTGTAGCGGCGGTAGTGGAGCGCAACAAGGACTTCGCGGTGTTCCGCGCTGAGCCGCAGCAACGCCTCTTCCATCAGCACCTTGTTGAGCAGCTCGTCAATGCGCCCCGCGCCGACGCCGCCTTCCGGGAGGGCCTGGACATCGCGGTCGCCGGCTTCCTGCGGCCGCCTTTGGGCCTTGCGGTAATTGTCGATCATGATGTTGCGTGCCGTCCGGAACAGGTAGCTGCGCAGGCTGCCTGTGATCTGCGGCGCCTGCTGCCAGACCCGCAGCACCGTCTCCTGGACGACGTCGTCGGCGAGCTGAGGATCCCGGGAGACGCTGAGGACAAAGCGTTTCAGGGCCGTTCCGTGGTCGCGGTAAATCGCAGCCACGACGTCTTCGTCCAGCGGCATTGCCCACCTCCCGGAAATTCGTGCTCTGCCCCTCTACGACGTACGGGCAGGCCCAATAGTTCAGTGTGCCCCAGGACAGCCCGACACGAACATGTCGGTTCCGCCATGAACCATTCCGCTCTCCATGGCGTCGTATCTCGTAGCGCCGGCCTCCGAGTTGGGCTGGCTCGAGTCTAGGAGCAGCAAATGAAGAAGCATCTCAGCATTGGCTTGTCCGCGTTCGCTCTGGCCGCCCTCCTGTCCGGCTGCGGCGGCGGAACGACCACGACGCCGACGTCGGCGGCACCGGCCACGTCGGCTCCCGCAGAGTCCAGCGCGCCGGCGAGTTCCGCGCCGGCGTCCATGACCGCGGCGGAGCTCTCGGTGGGCGAGTCCAAGGCGGGCCAGATCGTGGTGGCCGACCAGGGACTGAGCGTCTATTTCTTCACCAAGAACACGAAGGATTCCGGGAACAGCGTCTGCACCGGCGCGTGCCTGACGTCGTGGCCCGCTGTCACGTCGACGACGGCGACTCCCACAGTTAACGGCGTCACCGGCAAGGTCGGAACCATTCCCACGGCTGACGGAAAGATGCAGGTGACCATCAACGGGATGCCGATCTACTACTACTCCAAGGACCAGGCCGCGGGGGACATCAACGGCCAGGGCGTCGGCGGGGTCTGGTTCCTCGTGTCACCCTCCGGGGAAATGATCACGGCACCGCCAGCCGGGTAGGCTCGCCGGCCGCGGATCCGCCGGGCCCGGTCCGCCGGGCAGGAAAACTAAACCCGGCACGGCCGGGCCAGAGTTAGTCGGCACGGGTTGCTCAACACGGCACGGCCGGCGCCTGCATTTGGGGGCAGACGCCGGCCGTACCGGAAAACTGTCGCGGAAGGCCGCCTACGGGCGGGCCTTTTCGAACTCCGCTGACCCTGCGAACTCAACAGCCCCTTCGAAGTCAACAGCCTCTTCGAACTCCACAGCCGCGAGGATTTCCTGGGTCCGCGGATTGAGCATGAAGGCCTCGTCGTCGTCCTCCAGCATGAGGAATTCGCCCTGTTCCGTGGTGAAGTGCCAGGCCAGGGTGGTCTCCCCGTTGTGCTCATAATTCGGATCGCCCATGGTGATCCGCACCAGGCTGTGGCCCGCGAGGGCGCACAGCTCGCGGATGATCTGCTCGAACTCCGGCGCGTCCAGGAGCGCCTCCTCCGCGGCTGCCGCCTGGCGCTCCGCGAGGTCGGAAAGCCGGGCCACCCGCCCGGCAATGTGGGCGTCGAGGTCGTCGTCGGAAAGGACCAGCAAGTCCTCCTGGCCGCGCAGCCACGCGGCATTCAGCGCAGCGATGTCCTCTGTTGCGAGGATCGACTCGAATTCCCCGTCCAGTTCTTCGATGCGCCGAACGGCGTCGGAGACCCCGTCGCCCGGTTCGTCTTCCTCTGTGCTTCCGGCGGCCCAGCCGCTGCCGCCGTCGAGGTAGCTGTCGACGTCGGTGTCGGTCAGGGCGCCGAAGGCGGCCACCGTGCGGTTGAAGAGCTCCAGGTGCGCGGCGGCACCCATGGCTTCCAGGCCTTCCCGGACGTAGGGGTCGACTTCCTCGCGTTCGGGCGCGGTGAACACGTACTGCGCGAAGCCGCCGGCCAGCGCCTGCGTCAGGTAGAAGTCCACGTAGTAACTGCGCAGCGCAGCCGGGGAGATCTCTTCCGTGTCCAGCAACTCCTCGAACATGGCGTTGACCACGTTGACGTTCGCGTCGACAACGTCCTCGTTTCCGCTCTTGAGGCTTTCGGTGGTCAGCACGGTGGGGTAGCTGTGGGCGGACTGGATGGTGGGCTCACTGTGGGTCATGCGGAATCCTTACTGCTGGCGCTGCTGATACTCCGGACCTCTCCACGGTAGGGCCGTCGTCACGGCGGGCGGCCGAGCCCCGGTTGAACGTCAGGCGAAGTTTAAGCGGCGCTTGTGCTGGCGGCGGCGAAGTTCCGGGGTCCCGGCCGGCTCGGTAAGATGGATCAGATGACCACCTGCCGAAAGTAGCGCGCACATGCCATCCCATCCGGACGAGAGTGCGGCACTGGCAATACAGACTCCCGCGATCAACGACCGCTCCCTCGCGGCCGGGCTCGCCTACGCCATGGGGAGCCGCGTTTCCGGGATCTCCTTCGACGCCGCCACGGGCCTGCTGCTGGGCAAGGTGCGGGGCGGTTCCGACGTGCCCTATTCCACGACGGCGAAGCTGGTCCGGAAGGCAGGCGGCTGGAGCTGCACGGTGGGCGTCTGCAGCTGCCCGGTCCGCAAGGACTGCAAGCACGTGGCGGCCCTGCTCTTCGCGGCCGAAGACAACCCCGCCACCAGGATGCAGCTGCTGGCCCCCGCCGAGGGCACGCGGCTGTCCCGCCAAAGCGCGCCACCGGAAATGGCCGACTGGGAGCAGGCCCTTAGCCCCCTGATCGCCCACCCGGGGATCACGCCGTCCGCCAACGGCACCCCGCTGGCGCTCCAGTTCGACGTCGAGGAACCCGCCCCGCACTTTTCCTACACGGGCCGCCGCGACCCGCTCCGCAGCGTCCGCCAGCTCAAGGCACGCCCCGTCATCATGGGCGCCAAGGGCAAGTGGATCCGCGGCGACGTCTCCTGGAGCACGCTGAGCTACCTGAACTACCGGCGCGAATGCAACGAGGCGCACGTCGAGTGGATGCAGGAATTCCTCGCCTCGCACACCGCTGTGGCAAACCGCCAGCACTCCGGCACCGGACTGTGGCTGGGACTGAACACCTATGCCGGCAAGAACCTCTGGAGCCTGCTGTCCCAGGCCCAGAAAATCGGCGTCGCCCTGGTGCACAGCCGCGGCACGGAGCCGGTGCGCCTGGTCGAGCAGCCTGCCGCCGTCGGGCTGAACCTGGCGCGCATCGGCACCGGCGGGGACGACGGCGGTCTGGAGCTCGCGCCGACCATCACGGTCGAAGGTGAGGTGGTGGATCCGGCGTCGGTCGGGACCATCGGGCGCCCGGCCCACGGAATCTTCCTGGCGTCCGGCGGCGGCGCCCTGCCCGGTACCGCCCCCGCCGACCCCGTCATCACCCTCGCCCCGCTGGAAAGCGGTCTCAGCGAGGAACTGCTGACCTTCGTCACGGGCGGGACCACCCTGCACATCCCCGCACGGGACGAAAGCCGCTTCCTGACCGGGTTCTACCCCAAGCTCAAGCAAACCGCCCGGGTTACCGCCTCCGACGAGTCGGTGGAACTGCCCACGCTCGCCGTCCCCACACTGTCCCTGCTGGCCAATTACGGGGCCGACCACCGGGTCCGGCTGCATTGGGAATGGCACTACACGTCCGGAAACCTCGTCACGGCGCAGCCGCTGTGGCGGCACCCGGGCGATCACGGCTACCGGGACGACCCGGCCGAGGCTCGCATCCTCGAGGCGGTCGGGCAGCCCTGGGACGTCGTGCCTGCCCTGGGCGAATCCGCGACCGGCGGCTGGGGCACGCCGCGCCTGGCGGCCACGGCAGAGCTGGCCGGACTGGACACCCTCGCCTTCACCGAGGACGTGCTCCCCCGGCTCCGCGACCTCCCCGACGTCTCCGTGGATACCTCCGGCGAGATTGCGGACTACCGCGAAGCCGACGAGGCCCCGGTGGTGGCGATCTCCACAAAGGCGACGGACAGCCGCGACTGGTTCGATCTGGGCATCGTCATCACCCTGGAGGGCCAGCCGGTTTCCTTCGCGGCACTGTTTTCCGCCCTCGCCGCCGGCCAGACCCGCATGCTGCTCCCCAGCGGGGCGTACTTCGCGCTGGACCTGCCGGAGCTGCACCAGCTGCGGGCCCTGATCGACGAGGCCCGCTCCCTGCAGGACAACCCCGGCGACAAGGACGCCCCGCTGCAGATCAGCCGCTTCCAGGCCGGGCTGTGGGACGAGCTCGCACACCTGGGCATCGTGGATGAACAGGCCGCGGCGTGGCGCGAGTCCGTGGGCGGTCTGCTTGAAGGTGGCATCAAGGGCCTTCCGCTGCCCGGGTCGCTGAACGCCGAGCTGCGCCCGTACCAGCTGGAAGGCTTCAACTGGCTGAGCTTCCTGTACCGCCACGGCCTCGGCGGCGTGCTGGCCGACGACATGGGCCTGGGCAAGACCGTCCAGGCCCTCGCACTGATCTGCGCCGCAAAAGACGCCGCCGCAGGCGATGAAGCCGGGCCCGGGTCCGGGGCCGCCCCGTTCCTCGTCGTCGCCCCCACCTCCGTAGTGGGCAACTGGGAGGCGGAAACGGCACGGTTCGCGACCGGGCTCAGCGTGCGCGCCATCGGCGAAACCTTCGCCAAGAGCGGCTCGCACCCGGCCGAGGCGATGGCCGGAGCGGACATCATCATCACCTCCTACGCCCTGTTCCGGATCGACTACGAGGCCTACGCCTCCCAGACCTGGGCCGGGCTGGTCCTGGACGAGGCGCAGTTCGTCAAGAACCACCAGTCCAAGGCCTACCAGTGCGCCCGCAAACTGCCCGCCGCCTTCAAACTCGCCATCACCGGCACGCCGCTGGAGAACAACCTGATGGAGTTCTGGGCACTGACCTCGATCGTGGCTCCCGGGCTCTTTTCCAGCCCCAAACGGTTCGCCGAGTATTACCAGAAGCCGGTGGAGAAGAACGGTGACAAGGGGCAGCTGGACAAGCTCCGGCGGCGTGTCCGGCCGCTCATGATGCGGCGCACCAAGGAACAGGTCATCAGTGACCTGCCGCCCAAGCAGGAACAGATCCTGGAAGTCGTGCTGAACCCGCGGCACCAGAAGGTCTACCAGACCCACCTGCAGCGGGAGCGCCAGAAGATCCTGGGCCTGATTGAGGACGTCAACAAGAACAGGTTCACCATCTTCCAGTCGCTGACCCTGCTCCGGCAGCTGAGCCTGGATCCCTCGCTGATCGATCCCTCCCTGTCCGGGGTGCGTTCCAGCAAGCTCGATGTCCTGTTCGAGCAGCTCGCGGACCTGGTGGCCGAAGGGCACCGGGCCCTGATCTTCAGCCAGTTCACCGGTTTCCTGGGCAAGGTCCGGGAGCGCCTGGTCGAGGAGAACATCGAGTTCTGCTACCTCGACGGCGGCACACGCAACCGCACCGACGTCGTGAACGAGTTCAAGAACGGCGCCGCGCCGGTATTCCTCATCAGCCTCAAGGCCGGCGGCTTCGGCCTGAACCTCACCGAGGCCGATTACGTGTTCCTGCTGGACCCGTGGTGGAACCCGGCATCGGAGGCCCAGGCCGTGGACCGGACCCACCGGATCGGCCAGGCCCGGAACGTCATGGTCTACCGGCTGGTCGCCAAGGACACGATCGAGGAGAAGGTCATGGCGCTCAAGGCGAAAAAATCCCAGCTCTTCGCCGACGTCATGGAAGGCGACGCACTCACCGGCGGCGCCCTGACGGCGGAGGACCTGGCGGGCCTGTTCAACGACTGACGCTGACCAACCCTGAAGCAGCGCTTCAGCCGCGCTTCAGCCAAGATACGGCCGACCGGGGTCCGCCCGCAGCCGGGCCAGCAGCGTCGCGGCGATTAGCGCCGTCGTCATTTCCAGCGCGATGACTGCCAGCAGCGCCCCGGAACCCGACGGCGCCGCACCGGCGCCGCCGGCCCCTGCGGCCACTGCGGCGGTTCCATGGTGACTGTGGCCCGTGCCGCCGGCTCCCGTGCCGAGGAGCAGGACCGCGTGCACCGCGGTCATGGCCAGGGCCGCGGCCATCACCTGACGAAGGGCCCTGAGCCTGCCGTGGCGCCAGATGTGCACGGCGCACGGCAGGCACACTGCCACCATGGCGAGCATGAGCACGTTCAGCCAGGTCCCGTGCTGGTTCCCGGCGGCCAGCCACAGATGCGCGAGGCACGACGCCGCGGTCACGGCGGCGCAGATCCGGGAATGGAAGACGACGCCGGCGGGGCCGGCCCGGCGGCCCAAGCTGGCTGCGACACTCACGGCGTCGGCCTAGCTGTGGCAGTGTGCGCCGGCGTCGCCATCGCCATGGCAGCCAGAGGACGGTTGAGCGTTGGCCGGCACGTCCAGCACGGGGCTGCGGTCGAAGAAGCCCTCGGGCCGGAGCTTGAAGCCGACCGTGTCCACCGGCATGATGGGCCAGTCCTCCGGACGCGGGAAGTGGGTCAGGCCGAAGGTGTGCCACACCACGATGTCCTGGCCGTCGATGTCGCGGTCCTGGGCAATGTAGGCCGGCAGGCCTGCTCCCCCGGCGTGCTGGTTGACGAAGTCGCCCGTGGGGTACCGCTCCTCCTCCGCGAACCGGGTGACCCACAGGTCCTTCGTGGCAAAGGCCGCGCGCCGGGCGATGGAGGACTCCGGGTCCGCCAGGAGAGTGGGCTGGCCCTGGGCATGCAGCTTGTATCCCACGGGATCGCCCAAGCGGTTGCGTGATTCCGGGTTGGAAATGATCCAGGTCCGCCCGCTGCGCGCGTCGGCTTCCCGGACGGCTTCCGACTCGCGCGCCAGGACGGTCCGCTTCCGTGAGAACGCGTTGCCGCGTTCGTTGCCCTCGCCCATTCCCTGGCGGACCACGTCCTCTTCTTCGACCCGGTTGGTGAGGCCGTCGACCGCCATGTCCAGCCGCGCGCTGAACAGGTGCTGGTGGTACGGGGCGCCCAGGCCCGGAGCCAGTTGGGAGATGTTGGCCGAGCCGCCTTCGGGGTAGGCGGAGGTGAAGACTACGCCGGTGGCCTTGGCCTCGAACTCGATGGTGCCGTCGAGGTAGAGGTACCAGTAGAAGCCGTAGTCGTAGTTGCCGATGGTGGTGAAGAACGAGATCACCAGGCGGCGGTTGCGGCGGGTGTAGTTGATGCCCGTCCAGAGGTCGCTGTGCTTGGCCAGGATCCCCCAGTCTTCCTCGTGCATGCAGATGCCGTTGCGGATCTCGCGGGGGTTGCCGAAGGCGTCGCTGATGACGGGGCTGAGGTAGGTGATCTCGCCGAGGCAGTCGCAGCCCAGTTCCAGGGAGTTGGCGTACTGGCCCACGAGGTATTCGCCGGTGTCGAAGTAGTTCTGCCACGACCGGATCGGCGACGGGTCCCCGTACGGGACCACCATTTCGGCGATCGATGCACGGTTGATGATGGGCCGCAGGCGGTCGCCGTCCTGGAAGGCAAGGTTGTGCAGCACCACCCCCTCGCGGACGTCGAAGCCGACGTCGACACTCCACTTTTCCCATTCGACGTGGTTGCCGCCGGTGACCGTGAAGCTGGGCCCGTCCGGCTGCGTGATGTTGATGGGCTTCTGCGTGGTGCGCAGCGGGCCGGTGAGCTCCGGATCGGTGTAGTTGCCGTGCTCCGCGGGAATCGGGACGGCGCCGGTGTCCAGCACCTGCGTCACTTCCTGGCTCACGACGTCGACATAGGCCACGAGCCCGTCCACCGGGTGCGCCCAGGCGCTGTCCTCGGGGAAGTCCTGCACGAAGGCCAGACCACGCAGGATCCGGCGGCCCCTTTCCTCCGGGTACTCGAAGACGCCGGCGGACAGCGGGGCAACGCGGACCTTGCTGACGTCCAGACCGCGGCTGGCGAGGGCCTTGAGCCAGCGCTCGTCCGTGGCCAGGAGCTGTTCGACGACTTCGAATTCCTCCTCGAGCACCGGGAGCTCGCCGGTGGCCGCCGTGTCCAGTTCGACGGCGGAAACCACCGTGCCACTGGAGACCGAAACGGTCACATCGGCCGGCCTTCCCCCTGCGGCATCGTGCAGGAAGACCCGGAACCGGCGGTCCTCACTTTCGGCCGGCGCGTTCCGGGCGGGGTCCAGCAGACCGAGGTACGCGATGCGCCGGGTCCCGCCCAGCAGTCCCGCGGCACGCAGGATGCCCTGGACCGCGGTGATTTCGGCGCCCGTGGCCAGGCTGTAGGGGCTGTAAGGGGTGCGGGTGTCAGTTTGTGCGGTCATCATGACGGCCTTCGTTCGGTGACCCTGGCGGGTCAGAACTTTATTTTCTATAGTTGTAGAGAATACGGAAATGTAAGCTGTGCCACAAGAGTCCGACGCAAAATATTTGGGGAGCTGTCCGGTGCCAAAGATTGTCGACCACGACCAGCGGCGGCTTGAACTCGTCGACGCCACGTGGCGGATCATCGCCCGGCTCGGGATTGAAAGTGCCACCATGCGGGAAATTGCCCTCGAGGCAGGCTTCGCGAACGGCGCCCTCAAGCCCTACTTCCCCACCAAGGATGACCTGCTGACCTTCGCGTTCGGGCACGTCTTCAACCGCACCAACGAGCGCATCGCTGGAGTCACCGCCGGGCAGGCCGGGCTGGCGGCCCTGCGGTCGTTTTGCGTCGAGGTGCTGCCGCTGGATGAGGAGCGGATCAACGAGGCCCGGATTGTCATCCCGTTCTGGCAGAAGGCCATCAATGACCCCGGCAAGGCCCGGATCCACCGGGATTCGATGGAGCAGTGGCTTGCGGCGATGCGGCGGTACCTTGCCGAGGCGCGGCAGGCCGGCGCCGTCACCACCGCCGTCGACGACGCCGCCCTGGCCGGGCAGCTGCTTAACCTCCTTCTCGGCGCGCAGATTACGGCGGCACTCACCCCGGAAGGCCAGGTGGAACTCGGGCTGAACGAGCAGCTGGAGGGCTTCCTGACCCTGCTGGCCTGCTAAGCCCCAGGCAATCTTTATTCGCCGAGCGTCGAAAAAAGATGACATCGGCGGGCCGCGCCGCTACCCTGAAAGGACTGTGTCCCATGACACATTCCAAGAATTATGACGGCGTCAGGATCTTCGATGACTGCAGTTGCAACCCGCCCAGTGGCCAGCCCCGCCGGACAGGATGTCCTCACCAGCACAGCAGAATCTTTCGACCACTGGAGGCACCTGGTCGCCGAGTCCTTCGTTCCCCTGGCCGCCTCGAGCGCCGATACGGACAACTTCCGCGGCCGCATGCGGGCCCGCAGGCTGGACCGTGTGGCACTCGTCGAGGTCTCCTCCTCGAGCCATGAGGTCCACCGCACGCCGGCGCTGATTGCGCAGTCCAACCAGCGCTATTTCAAGCTCAATCTCCAGCTGCAGGGCACCGGGCTCCTCATCCAGGACAACCGCGAGGCAGTCCTGCATCCGGGGGATCTCTCCATCTATGACACCAGCCGCCCGTACACGCTTGCCTTCGAGGGCGACGCCCGGCTCATGGTGCTGATGTTTCCCGGGGACGCGCTGTCCCTGCCGCCGGACTGCATCGCGCAGCTTTCGGCGCTGCGGATGGCCGCCGACGGGGGCCTCGCCGCGATCGTCGGTCCCTTCATCGCCCATCTCGCGGAGAACCTGGAGGCGCTGAGCGGCCCCAGCGGATCGCGGCTGGCCACCAACGCCCTCGATCTCGTCTCCACGATGCTGCATTCAGAACTGGACATGTCCCCCGACCGTATGAGGCCCCAGGCCCTGTTGGCGGCATCCGTCCGCGAGTACATCGATGCCCACCTGGCCGATCCAATGCTGTCACCGGCGTCCATCGCGGCGGCCCATTTCATCTCCACCCGGCACCTGCACAACGTCTTCCATGAATCCGGGACCACCGTGGCGAGCTGGATCCGGACCCAGCGGCTGGAGGGGGCGCGCCGCGAACTGCGCGATCCGCTCCTGGCCGGAATGCCGGTCGGAGCCGTGGCCGCGCGCTGGGGCTTCCTGGATGCGGCCCATTTCAGCCGCACCTTCCGTGATGCCTTCGGTGAGTCCCCCAGCGACTGGCGGCGCGGCGCCTGAGCCTGGCCTTCACCCCCTGCCGAGAGCACCTGCCGTCGTCAGCACCCGCCAGCCGGGACTCAGAGGCGCCCCGTCATCAATAGCGGTCGTCAGTGCGCGATTCGTCCTCATGCCGTCCCGCCTTCGGCCGGGCGGGACCGGGTCATGCCGGTTGACGCCAGCCACAACATCTCAGTCCAGTTTTTTCCAAGGGCTATTCCGGACAATACGAGGTGCTCGGACGGCGTTCGCGGCTCCCACTATGCGAACACGTCCAAGCCAGGTTCGGTACGCAAGGCATGGCCTTACCAGGGCTGATGTCAGGGAACAGGTGACGACCAACGGGGGCGCTATGAATCGATCTGCCAAGTCAATGATCTGCGCCGTGCTGTTTACCTGTCTGGCCTTGGTGGCCTGCGGCCCGCCGGAGACGCGACTCTCTTCAGCGGAGACGGCAGCACCCGCTGGTGCAGCCGCATCCGCAAATCCATCCGCGTCCGCCGACCCGGCTGCGTCGTCCGTGGGAACCGTCGATGCGGGCGCGCAACAGCGGGTCAAGAATCTGTGCATGGATCAACTCAAGGCCCAGGCCTCCGGTGCAACCCCCGCGCCGGGCCAGCTGCGCCCCGCCCCGAAAGTCACGCTGGTGAGCGTCAAATATCTTGGAGAGATCAAACAGATCTCGCTTCCGGACAGTGCCTCCGGTTACGAACTCGGCGTCGAATTCGTCTACAAGATCGGACACGATGATTCCAAAACCGCCACGAAATTCTGCCGGGTAAATTTGACCGACTCGACCGTGGACTGGAAATGGACGGCGAGCCCCTAATCAGGGCCTGGACTATCTGTGCCAGCCCGACGTCGAGGGCTCTGAGACTGACACTAAGAGACGGGAGAGGCTCCGCCGGGGAAGCCGGGCGGAGCCTCTCTGCAGTCCAGAAACGCGATACCGCAACTCTGTGCCCAAGGCTGATCGTCAGGCAGTGACCCCTGCGCGCGCGGCCCTGCGCTCCACGGCAATTTCCACCAGCACACCGGCGGTAAACACAATGGGTACGGTCAGCAGCAGGCCCACGGCCGTTTCGGCACTGCCGCCGATCAGAGCGGTGAAGTTGATGATGACGAGGGACAGGACCCAGCCAAGCAGCAGGGTGGCGAGCACCGGTGCCACCGCGGTCTGCCAGAGCTGGCCGGACACCCTTTCCCGCCGGAAGTAGGCGACGACGGCCAGCGAGCAGAGCATGTACAGCACCAGGAGCGCGGCCACGGCCAGCCCGCTGAACCAGGAAAAGAGGGTGAGGACAGGATCCAGGGACAGCACCGCGAACGGCGCCACGAGCAGGAAGGCGACCACGGTCTGGATCCGCGCAGCGACGGCGGGCGCCTTGTGCCGGTTGGTCCGGGCCACTCCGCGGGGCATCGACCCGCGCAGGGCCAGCGAATGGAGGTAGCGGTTGATGCCGTTGTGGAAGGCGATGATGCCGGCCAGCAGGGAGGTCACGAGCAGCATGCCGGTGACCGTTCCGGCCCACGGCCCGAACAGCTCCACCATCGGCGTCAGCACGAACGCGGTGGAATCGCCCGATTCGAGGGCCGCGCCCGCGGCGTCGATGACATGCGAGGGTCCGTAGTAGCTGACCAGCATCCAAGAAATGAAGGAGAAGAAGACCGCGATGACGACTACCGAAAGGTACGTGGCCCGGGCGACGGTGCGGTGGGCGTCCTTGGCCTCGGCCGAGTAGATGGCCGTTGATTCGAAGCCGAACATGGAGGCGACTGCGAACATGATGGCAACGCCCGGGGCGCCTGCGCCGATCGCCGCGGGAGAGAAGGACGCCGCCAGGCTGATCCCCTCCGGCCCGCCGCCCCGCAACAGTACGGTGAAGCCGAACATGAGCAGGATAGCGACCTCCAGGCCCACCAGCACCGCCAGGACCCGCGCCCCGAGTTCGATGTTGAGGGAGCCCAGCACCTGCACGCCCGCCATGGTGATGGCGGCTAGAAGCCACCAAGGGACCACGATCCCGGCAGATCCGAGGAGGCCCGAGAACGCCGCGCCGTACAGCCCATACATCGCGGCCTGGACCGTGCTGTACGCGAGGAGCGCGAGCCACGCCGCTCCCGCGCCAACCTTCCGTCCGAAGGCGGCGGTGACATAGGCGTAGAAGGCGCCGTTGGCCTGGATCTTCCGGCTCATGGCCACGAAGCCGACCGCGAAGATCACGATGACGATGCCCACCACCAGATACGCGCCGGGGGCGCCGGCGCCGTTGCCGAGCGCTGCGGCCAGGGGTGATGCCCCGACGATTCCGGTCAACGGCGCCTGGGCTGACAAAACAAAGAAGAGAATGCCCATGACGCCGACGCTGCCGGCACGCAGCGCGGTGGAGTGCTCCGTGCGGGGGCTGGATTCTGCGGTCCGGGAATCTGAATTTGAAATACTCATCGGATCCTTCTTAACGGTCATGAGTCTGGGAGATGGGGTGCGTTGCACCGTGAAATCCAGCATGGCAGGTGGCGCCCGTCACGCTTTTGTCGATTAGCGACCGGTTGTTGTTCCTGAGCGTAGTCAGCACCGGGCCCCGTGCCGCCTGCACGGCGGGCCGGACGCCCTCGGGTCCGCAGCCTCAGGAAATAGCTTTCGGTGTTCCGTTCGCTCCCGCACAACAGCTCTTCGCGGATAGACAAGCCCCTCGGCCCTCGCCGGAGCACGCTTGAAACAGCACTCTTAGGCCGCACCGGCCGCGTTCTCTGACCTACTCGATGTGGAGTACCCCCATGGAAACCTACGACGCCCTGCTCGCCTCGATCACCCCGGTGGCCGGGGAAACCCGCACGATCTTTGACCCGGCCACCGGACAGCCGGTCGGCGAAGCACCGGTCCACACCGTTCAGGACCTCGAAGCCGCCATCGCCGCCGCAGCCGCCGCGCAGCCGGCCTGGGCCGCGCTGGGCCACGACGCCCGGTCCGCCGCGCTGCTCAGGGCCGCCGACGCCGTCGAACGCTCCGCCGAGGAACTCGCCCGCCTGCTCTCCCGCGAGCAGGGGAAACCGCTGAACGGCCCGAACGCCCGCTTTGAGGTCGGCGCCTGCGCCGCCTGGCTCCGCGTCGCCGCCGGCACGCCCCTGGACCCCGAAACCGTGGTGGACGACGGCGAAACCCGCGCCGAACTGCACTACCGGCCCATCGGCGTCGTCGGCGCGATCGGCCCCTGGAATTGGCCCATGATGATCACCGTCTGGCAGCTCGCCCCAGCCCTGCGCATGGGCAACGCCGTCGTCGTCAAGCCGTCCGAATACACCCCGCTGTCCGTTCTTGCCCTCGTCGAAATCCTCAACCAGGAACTCCCCGAAGGCCTCCTCACGGCGGTCTCCGGCGGCCGCGACGTCGGCGAGGCCCTGGCCGGACACCCCGCGGTCGGCAAGATCATGTTCACCGGCTCCACCGCCACCGGCAAGGCCATCATCAAATCCTCCGCCGACACCGTCAAGCGCCTCACCCTGGAGCTCGGCGGCAACGACGCCGGCATCGTCCTGCCCGACGCCGACCCCAAGGCGATCGCCGAGGGCCTGTTCTGGGGCGCCTTCATCAACACCGGCCAGACCTGCGCGGCGCTCAAGCGCCTCTACGTCCACGACGCCATTTACGACGCCGTCTGCGAGGAACTCGCCAGCGTGGCCCGTGCCATGCCCATGGGCAACGGACTCGACGAGGCCAACGTCCTGGGCCCGCTGCAGAACCGCCAGCAGTTCGACATCGTCGCCAGGCTCGTCGAGGCAGCCCGCGACTCCGGCGCCAGGATCCTGCTCGGCGGCAACCCGGAGAACGACCAGCCCGGGAACTTCTACCCCACCACCCTCGTCGCGGACATCGCCAACAGCAACCCGCTGGTCGCCGAGGAGCAGTTCGGCCCCGCCCTGCCGATCATCCGCTACGGCACCGTGGACGAGGCCATCGCCATGGCCAACGCCGTCGACGTCGGACTCGGCGCCTCGGTCTGGTCCTCCGACCCCGCCGAAGCCCGCAAGGTGGCGGCCCGGCTCGAGGCCGGCACTGTCTGGATCAACAAGCACGGGGCCGTGGACCCCCGCATCCCGTTCGGTGGCGCGAAGCAGTCCGGCTACGGACTCGAATTCGGTGTCGAAGGCCTCAAGGCCCTCGGGGTTCCGCAGGTCATCAACGGCTGACGCTGCACTTGGCAGGGGCCATCAGCGCAGCGCCTGCGGCACGGGTTCGTGCCGCAGGTAGCTGCGCCGGAACCGGCCGCTGCCGGCGGTCAGGGCCCGCAACTCCACCGCGTACCGCAACAGTTCCTGGTCCGGCACCTCGGCGCTGATCTCGGTGCCGTCGGCGCCGGCGGAGGTGGTTCCGGTCAGGCGTGCCCGCCGGGAGGACAAGTCGCTCATCACGGCGCCCACGTGGTCCTCCGAAACGCTGATGGTCACGGACGAGACCGGCTCCAGGAACTGGATGCGGGTTGCCCCGGCCGCCTCCCGGAGGGCCAGCGCCCCGGCCGCCTGGAAGGCAGCATCGGAGGAATCCACGCTGTGCGTCTTGCCGCCGATCAGCGTTACCTTGATATCCACTACCGGGAACCCGGCCGAGACGCCTTTCTGCATCTGGGCCCGGACGCCCTTTTCCACCGAGGTAATGAACGGCCCGGGAATCACGCCGCCAACGGTCTTGTCGACAAACTCGAACCCGCCGCCGCGGTCAAGCGGTTCCACCTCGATGTCGCACACCGCGTACTGGCCGTGGCCGCCGGATTGTTTGACATAGCGCCCGTGCCCGGCGGCCGGCGCGGCAAACGTCTCCCGCAGCGGCGTGATGACCGGGACGCTCTGCAGGTTCACCCCTTGGTCCCGCAGCCTGCCCAGGACGACGTCGGCGTGCGCCTCGCCCATGCACCACAGGATCAGCTGGTGGGTTTCGGAGTTGCGTTCCACCCGCAGCGTCGGGTCCCCGGCAGTGACCTTCCCCAGGTTCCTGGCCAGGGCGTCCTCGTCGCCGTGCGTGGCGGCTTCGATGGCGACCGGCATGAGCGGGTCCGGCATGTCCCAGGCGGCCACCAGCAGCGGCAGCTCCTTGGCCGAAATCGTGTCGCCGGTCTCGGCGGTGCCCAGCTTGGTCAGCGCGCAGATATCCCCCGCGACGCAGAACGGCACTGGCCGCAGACCTGATCCCAGTGGCGAGTACAGGTGGGTGACCCGCTCGTCGCTGTCGTGGTCCTCGTGGCCGCGGTCGGCCATTCCGCGGCCGCCCACATGGATGGCGGCGTCCTCCCGCACCACGCCGGAGAAAACGCGCACCAGGCAGACGCGGCCAAGGAACGGGTCGATCGTCGTACGGACCACTTCACCGAGCAGCGGACCGTCGGGGTCGCAGCCGAGCGCGCCGGCGGGCACCCCGTCGAGGTCGGTCGCTGCGGGGACGCCGCGCTCCGCCGGCGTCGGAAACGCACGCACCAGGACCTCGAGCAGTTCCGCCAGGCCGAGCCCGGACTCCGCCGACGCCGGCAGCACCGGGTGGAAGGACCCGCGGGCCACGGCCGTCTCCAGATCGGTGATCAGGACGTCGGGGGCGATTTCCTCGCCTCCGAGGTAGCGGTCCATGAGCGTCTCGTCTTCGCTCTCGGCAATGATCCCTTCGATCAGCGCGCCCCGTGCGGACTCCGCGGCGGCGAGTTCGACGCCGGTCGCGGCCCGGGTGGCCGGCGCCGGTTCCGCATCACTGTAGTCGGAGACCGTGCCGGTCAGCAGTCCCAGCAGCCCGGTGACGGGACCGTCCGCGGGGACCGGCAGGTAGAGCGGAAGGATGGAGTCGCCGAATGCCAGGCGGCAGCGGGCGATGGCGGCGTCGAAGTCCGCGCGCGGATGGTCCAGGCGGCTGATGACCACGGCCCGCGGCATCCCGAGCCGCTGGCACTCGCTCCAAAGCGCCGTGGTCGCTGCGTCGACGTCGTCGGTGGCCGAGACGACGAACAGCACCGCATCCGCCGCCCGGAGCCCTGCCCTCAGCTCGCCGATGAAATCCGTATAGCCCGGAGTGTCCAGCAGGTTGACCTTGATGTCCCCCACCATCACCGGCACCACCGCGAGCGCCACGGAGCGCTGCTGCGCGATGGCGGAAGGATCCGAGTCGCTCACCGTAGTGCCCTCGGCGATCGAGCCCTTGCGGGTGATGGCTCCGGTGGCGGCAAGCAGTGCCTCGGTGAGCATCGTTTTTCCGGAACCGGAATGCCCCACGAGTGCCACATTGCGGACCTTGTCCGGCTGTTCCGGCGGCGCGACGCCGTTGGCGTCTGCCCGCCGGAGGTCAGACGTACCCCGGACCGGTCCTCTTGACGGCGTCTTGGCGCCTTTCGACGGCATGAGAACCTCCCGGCGTCGCATCCACTCGTGCCCTGCAGGGCCTTGTGTTAAGGATTGGACACCCTGGGACGCCCGGACAGCAAGGTCTTTTTCAGGCCGTAGTTTTTCAGGCCGTGGCCGGAGCAACCAGGGACCCGGAGGCTGCCCGGTTCCGGAGCCAACGGCCCAGGGCCTTGCCTTTGCCCGTCCACCAGCTGTCCTCGTCGCTGCCATGGTGCCACCTGAAGATCACGGCGACCATGACGAACACTCCAGCGGCGACCTCGGGCCAAGAGCCGGAGGCGGCATCGAGGAGCACGCTGAACGCCATGACCACGATGGAAGGCAGTGCAAGTGTCCGGAACCACGTGTTGGCGACGAACCGGCTGCGGGATCGCGGCACGGAGACCGCGCGGACGAAGTCGAAGCACAGGCAGACGACCACCAGGGCCTGCCCCAGGGACATCAGGATGTGCCCCGGCAGGGAACCGGCAAACAGGACGGCCGCCTGGAGCCCCGGGCTCACGGCGTGCCCGTCAACGCAACTGGCCGCAGCCGGGACCCGCCCCGTAGGGGCGAATCAAACCTGGGCGAATCAAACCTGGGCGAATCACACCTGGACGGATCAAACTCGGTTGAATCATGCATGCGATGCCCCCCGGCGTCTACGCTGCTCCTGCGCTGGCTCCGCGCCCGGGCTTCCCGTAGGAGCTGTAGGCGTGTCATGCCAGCCTTTTCTGACACTCCAATTCAACGCGCGGAATGGGCATGAAGTCACGCAAATCAGGTACCCGACTATCGGATGGTCGGGTACCTGATTGCGTTCCGGTGTACTCGGTTTACTCCTGCCGCTACTTGCCCCGGCATTGCGACGTAACTGAAAAACGTGATGGTTGACACATTCCCCGTGGCCGTGTCATCGCCGCCCTGCTCACCAGGGAAACCTGGGGAAACCGCGAGATGAGTCCTAGCCCATGCCCCTCGGCCGCCACACCACCAGCGCCTGCGACCGCGCCTGCGGACGCTTGCCGCGGGCCAGGCTGACGACGTCGCCGGCAGTTCCTGCGGCGAAGATCCGCGAATCGGCCCCTTGGCGGCGCCGGCCCAGTTCCTCAGTCAGTTCTCCGACCCGGCGCTGCAGGGCGGCCACCTGGTTCTCCAGCTGGAGGATCCGCTTGATGCCCTCCAGCGAGACCCCCTCCTGGGAGAGCCGCTGGACCTCGCGAAGCATATTCACATCCCGCTGCGAGTAACGCCGCGACTTGCCCGGGGCACGGCTGGGCGAGACGATGCCCAGCCGGTCGTACTGGCGCAGCGTCTGCGGGTGCATGTCCGCCAGTTCCGCGGCAACGGAGATGACGAAGATCGGCTGGTCGAAGTCGATGGCCATGGCTGGATCCCGTTCCTAGAGCCGGGCCTTGGCTGCCAGGCCCGCGCGGACGTCCTCATTGGCGGTGGCCGCGGCGAAGGCCTTCACGGCCTCCTCCGCTTCCTTGTTCAGCTTCCGCGGAACAGCGACGTCGATCGTCACCAGCAGATCGCCGGTGGCTTTGGCGTGCTTGACGCCGCGGCCCTTGACGCGCAGGGTCCTGCCCGAGGGCGTCCCTGCCGGAACCCTGACCTTGACCGTGTCGCCGTCGACCGTCGGAACCTCGATGTCTGCGCCCAGGGCCGCCTCCGGGAAGGAGACCGGGACGTGGATCCGGAGGTTGTCGCCGTCGCGGACGTAGAATTCGTGCGGCTTTACCGAGACGGTGACCATGAGGTCGCCGTTGCCGGCGGGGGCGTACTGCCCCTTGCCGCGGACGCGGACCTTTTGTCCGTCCTTGATGCCGGCCGGGATGCGGACGTCGATGACCTCACCGTCCGGTTCACGCAGGCCGATCGTGGTGCCGCGGATGGACCCGCCGAACGAGATCGAGGTCGACGCGGTGCGGTCCGAGCCCTTCTGCGGAGCCCGCTGGAAGGACTGGCCCCCGCCGCCGAATCCGCCGCCGCCGAAGAGATCTGCAAACTCGGGCGGCATGCCGCCGGCCGTGCTGTAGCCGCCGGAGTGGCGGCCTCCGCCGCCGGTAAAGAGCCCGCCGAAGAGGTCCTCGAAGCCAGCTCCGCCGCCGGCCCCGCCGCTTCCGCCAGGGGCAAAGCGTGCGCCGCCGCCCATGGCCCGGATGGCGTCGTACTGCTGGCGCTCATCGGGATCCGAGAGCACGGAATAGGCCTCGGAGATGTCCTTGAACTTCTTCTCCGACGCGACGTTCCCCGCATTGGTGTCCGGGTGGTGCTGCCGGGCAAGTTTGCGGTAGGCCTTCTTGATGTCGGCGTCGGAAGCGTCCTTGGCGACACCAAGGATCTTGTAGAAGTCCTTGTCCACCCAGTCCTGGCTAGCCAATGGCGTTTCCTTTCAAAGTCTGTATTGCGGTTCGAGCTCCGCTGGATAGGGGGCCGTGCCCGCTTCGCGGTGCCCACCACGCCGCGGCCCCCTATCCAGCTGCGCTGCGTTCATCTCACCTTAGGCGAGACAACCGCTGAGCGGAGCGAGACAAGGGGCCCGGGAGTGGCATCGGGCCTATCGGAGCGTGGCGGCTTGGGTCCGCAGGACCCTAGGCCGCCACGCGTAGGGGCGGGGCCCCTTGTCTCGCTTCGCGATAGGTGACTACGCCGGTACCGCCACGATCACCTGGGCCGCGCGGAGGACGCGGTCGCCGGACTTGTAGCCCGAGCGCAGCACCTGGCTGACGGTGTCGATTTCGATATCCGTGCCGGGCTGCTGGATGAGGGCCTCGTGGATGGTCGGATCGAACTCCACGCCGGTCTCATCGATGCGGACCAGCCCGTACGTCTTCAGCGCAGCCTCCAGTTTGGCGGCGATCGCGGCGAAAGGGCCGTCCGCGAGGTCGCCGTGCTGGCGGGCGGCGTCGACGTCGTCCAGTACCGGCAGCAGCGCGTTCAGGACGCCGATGACGGCCATCTCGCCCGCCACGGCCCGGTCGCGCTCGACCCGCTTGCGGTAGTTGACGTACTCGGCCTGCAGGCGGCGGAGGTCATTCCTGAGCTCCTCCGCCGCGGCCGCGTCAACGCCCTGGGCCACAGATTCCGCGGGGGGCACCTCAACACTGTTGAGGATGTCCTCCGCCTGGGACAGTGCGTCCCCGGAGTCTGCCGCGGCAGCTGCGTGCTCCTGGCCGGGGTGGCGGGCCTGGCCGGTCTTCGGATCAACCTTGCGGTTGTCGTGGATCACCGGCTTCTGCGGCTCGCTCTCCTGCTGTTCCGCGTCGCGCCGGCTCTCGGAAGAACCGTGCTCTTCTTCGTTACCGTGATGCGGCATGATTACTTCTTCTCGTCTTCGTCAACGATTTCGGCGTCGACGATGTCCTCGTCGGAGCCGGCTGCCGGCTCGCCTGCGGGGGCACCCTGCGCACCGGCGTGGCCGTCGGGGGAACCGGCCTGGGCGTAGATGGCTTCGCCGAGCTTGGTCTGGGAAGCCTGCAGCTTCTCGAACGCGGTCTTCACGGCGGCGTCATCGGTGCCTTCGAGGGCCTTCTTGAGGGCGTCGACGTCGGCCTTGACCTCGGTCTTGACCTCTTCGGGCAGCTTGTCGGCGTTGTCGGCGATCAGCTTGTCCACGGAGTAGGCGAGCTGCTCGGCCGTGTTGCGGGTGTCGGTTGCCTCGCGGCGGGCCTTGTCCTCGGCCGCGTGCTCTTCGGCGTCGTGGACCATGCGGTCGATGTCTTCCTTGGACAGCGCGGTGCCGCCGGTGATGGTCATGGACTGTTCCTTGCCGGTGCCCTTGTCCTTCGCCGAAACGTGCACGATGCCGTTGGCGTCGATGTCGAAGGTGACCTCGACCTGCGGAACGCCGCGGGGGGCCGGCGCGATGCCGGTCAGTTCGAAGGTGCCCAGCGGCTTGTTGTCGCGGGTGAACTCACGCTCGCCCTGGAAGACCTGGATGGCCACGGACGGCTGGTTGTCATCCGCGGTGGTGAAGGTTTCGCTCCGCTTGGTCGGGATGGCGGTGTTGCGCTCGATCAGGTGCGTCATGATGCCGCCCTTGGTTTCGATGCCAAGGGACAACGGGGTGACGTCGATCAGGAGCACGTCCTTGCGCTCGCCCTTGAGGACACCGGCCTGCAGGGCGGCGCCGACGGCGACGACCTCATCGGGGTTGACGCCCTTGTTGGGCTCCTTGCCGCCGGCCAGTTCCTTGACGAGGTCGTAGACGGCCGGCATGCGGGTGGAGCCGCCGACGAGCACGATGTGGTCGATCTCGGAGAGCTTGATGCCGGCTTCCTTGATGACGTCCTGGAACGGCTTCTTGGTGCGGTCCAGCAGGTCCTTGGTGAGGTCCTGGAACTTGGCGCGGGTCAGCTGCTCGTCCAGGTGGACCGGGCCGTCGGGGGTGACGGACAGGTACTGGAGGGAAACGTTGGTGCTGGAGGAGGAGGAGAGTTCCTTCTTGGCCTGCTCCGCGGCTTCACGGAGACGCTGCAGGGCAATCTTGTCCTTCGTGAGGTCGATGCCCTTGACCTTGAGCTGGTTCAGCAGGTATTCCACGACGCGCTGGTCCCAGTCGTCGCCGCCGAGGTGGTTGTCACCGGCGGTGGCGCGGACCTGGATGGTGGAGAAGTTGTCCTCATCCTTGCCGACCTCCAGGAGGGAGACGTCGAAGGTTCCGCCGCCGAGGTCGAAGACCAGGATGAGTTCGTCTTCCTTGCCCTTGTCCAGGCCGTAGGCCAGGGCGGCCGCTGTGGGCTCGTTGACGATGCGCAGGACGTTCAGGCCGGCGATTTCTCCGGCCTCCTTGGTGGCCTGGCGCTGGGCGTCGTTGAAGTAGGCCGGCACGGTGACGACGGCGTCGGTGACCTTTTCACCGAGGTAGGACTCGGCGTCGTTCTTAAGCTTCATGAGGATACGGGCGGAAATTTCCTGCGCCGTGTACTTCTTGTCGTCAATGGCGACGGTCCAGTCAGTGCCCATGTGGCGCTTGACGGACGCGATGGTGCGGTCAATGTTGTTGACGGCCTGGCGCTTGGCGATCTCGCCGACCAGGACCTCGCCGGACTTGGAGAAGGCAACAACCGACGGCGTGGTGCGGCCACCCTCGGCGTTGGCAATGACGGTGGGCTCGCCACCTTCGAGAACGGAGACGACGGAGTTAGTGGTTCCGAGGTCAATACCTACTGCACGTGACATGGATTGTTTCCTTACTTCCTTGGAATCTTGCGGAGATGGCCGCGGACCCGCAGTGGCTCCAACCACAGTGACTGTGGCTCTAACCGCAATTGCTCTAACCGCAGTGGGTCCGACCGTTATTGAGCGATCTACACTCAACTTTACCCAGAGGGGGACATAAGTCAATTTAAAGTTGAGCGAAGTCGACTCAACTTTGCACTCCCGTCCCGCCCGCGGCAGCTCCTCGCCGCCTAAATTCCCCTCAATCCAGCCCTTCCGGCGCGTCCCGGGCGGCGTTTCGCCCTGCGCGAACCTGCCCGCTGGGCGCAGGGGCGCAGACCTGGGCAGGGGACCAGCCGGCGCCCGCGCCGGCTGGTCCCGCCAGCTTTGATCCCGTTAGTTGTCGCCCCGAGCGGCGTCGCCGTCGGCAGGCTCTCCCGCTGCCGGCCGGGCGGATCGCTCGGGACGGGACGTACCGGCGCTCCCGTAGTCACCTTCGGGGTATTCACCTTCCTCGGCGACGCCGGCGGGCTCACCGGAGACCCCGCCCTCGCCGTAGTCGCCCTCGGGATAGTCGCCTTCCACGTCGCCGACGACGGCGGCTCCGGCCACGCCGGCCTCGCCGTAGTCCCCCGCGGCGTACTCCCCCTCGACGGCGGTGGGCGGGACTTGGCCTGCCGTGCCGGCGGAGCCGTAGTCGCCCTCAACGTATTGCCCCTCAGGTGCCGCGGCCTCTGCCTCATCTTCCGCGGGACCGGCATCGACGTTCCGCGGCGCCGCTTTTCCGGGGACATTCTCTACAGGCGTGTTCTCTGCAGGCCTGTTCTCTTCAGGCCTGGTCTCTTCAGACATGGATGGATCCTTCCTGGACGCATCTGGCGCGCCCGTGCGGGCGCAGGGGCAGTCTATCGAGCGCCACGGCAAGGCAACAGGGGAACCTGGTTTACCGGGCAGCGCCGGCCGCCGGCAGGCCCGCCACGTCGGCCAGCACCGCGAGGTGGTGGCCGAAGAGCTCCTCCCGGGCTGTGAACGTGTCTGGGCCATACTGGCCGAAAACCTCGAAACTGACGGCACCGAAAAGCGAGGTCCAGGCCAGTGCGCCGCGGGCCAGGAGGTCATCCGGCACCGCCAGGCCGAACTCGGCGCGGATTTTCGCCAGGTCCCCCGCCAGCCCGGCGGACACGGCAGGACTCCGCCGGCCGGTCGCGGCGAGCCGCCCGGCCCGGAAAGCGCCGTCGAGGATTCCCATGAGGGCAGTAATCACCCTCGTCCCGGGGCCGGTGGTCCGCCCCGCCGGGGCCTGGTAACCGGGCACCGGACTGCCGAAGAGCAGGGCGTAGCGGGAGGGCTCGCGCAGCGCCCAGTCCCGCACCGCGCAGCCCAGCGCCGCGAAGCGCCCGCCGAAGTCATCCTCCGGCACTGCCCCGACGGCGGCATCCACCGCATCGCCAAGTTCGTTGTACGCATCAATCAGCAGAAGGGTCAGCAGCTCCTCGCGGCTCTCCACGTAGCGGTAGACCGCCGAAGAGACGACCCCGAGATCACGGGCCACGGCACGGAGGGACAGTGCGGCGGCACCGTGCAGCACCAGATGCTCCCGGCCCAGGCGGACGATATCGGCCACCGTTTGGGCCCGGGCACGCTCGCGCGGGGTGCGCAGCCGCACCGCCGCCGGGGCCGCTCCGGCCGCTCCGGCCGGGCCTGCCGCAACGCCGGCGTCTATCGCGCCCGCAATCCTGTCCTCTGGCATGAGTCCAGCATTCCACATCCAAGAGCACTGTCAACAAATGTGAGCACCGCTCTTGACTTGCCGGCCACGGCGTCGCATCCTGAATGGGAGAGCACTGCTCTCGTTATTTCAAAAAGGAGATCGGAATGTCCCAACCTGCAGCCTCCGGGCACCAACCGTCCAGGCTCTATGTCGTCACAGGGGCCGGCCCGGTGGGCTGGACCGTCGCCGAACAGTTGGCAGCGGCGGGCCAACGGGTGCGCCTCCTGACGAGGTCCGGCAGCGGACCCGCCCACCCGCTGGTGGAACGAGTGTCGATCGACGTGTCCGAGCCCGCCCGGCTCGGCGAGGCCGTCCAGGGCGCCGCGGCCGTTTTTCATTGCATCCACGGCTCGCGCTACAACGCCGAGGTGTGGGCCAGGGAGCTCCCGGCCGCCGAGCTGAATGTGCTCGCCGCGGCGGGCGCGGCGGGCGCCGTCGTGGTCTTCCCGGAAAGCCTGTACTCCTACAGCACCCCGGAAAACATCATGACCGAGGACAGCCCCCGGCAGGCGCAGGGCGGCAAGCGCGGAGTCCGGACCGCGCTGCTCGCGGCCCGGGCGGCCTCCCCCACCGCCACCGTGAGCATGGTGGCCGGCGATTTCTTCGGGCCGCGGGTCCGCAACTCGCACGCCGGCGAGCGCATGGTCCGGCCCGTCGCGGCCGGCAAGCCAATGCAGGTGATCGGGCGGGCGGACCAGCCGCATTCCTTCACGTATGTCCCGGACCTCGCGGCCGCCATGATTGCGGCGGCTGACAGGCCCCAGGTGTGGAACCGGGTATGGCATGCGCCCACTGGACCTGCACTGACCCAGCGCGAGATCGCGGGGGCATTCGCCAAGGCGGCCGGCGCCCGGGCACCGCGTGTCACCGGCGTTCCCGGGTGGGCGGTGAGGGCAATGGGAGTGTTTTCTCCGGATATGCGGGACCTGGCCGAGACCCTGTACCAGTTCGAGCACCCCTTCGTCATGGATTCCACGGCGAGCCAGGCCGCGCTGGGGCTGACACCGACCCCGCTGCACGAGGCAGCCGCCGCCACCGTCGCCTGGTGGGGGGACCAGGGACTGTGACGGCGGCTGCGGTTTTCGGTTCCGCCTAGCGGACCCCGGCCTCCTCGTTTTCAGCCGGATCTGCCTTCGGATTTTCGGCGGACAGCGTGGCCCGGGCCACGGCCCCGTTCCCGGGCCGGCCGAGCTTGCCGGGCCACCAAAGCCGCGGGCCGATGTCGTAGGCCAGCGCGGGCACCAGCAGGGAGCGGACCAGCACCGTGTCCAGCAGGACGCCGAACGCGACGATGAAGGCGAGCTGGACCAGGAACATGATCGGGATGACGCCGAGGGCGGCGAAGGTGGCCGCCAGGACCACCCCGGCAGAGGTGATGACCCCGCCTGTCACTACGAGGCCGCGCAGGATGCCGGCCCGGGTGCCGTGCTTGAGGGATTCCTCCCGGACCCGGCTCATCAGGAAGATGTTGTAGTCGACGCCCAGTGCCACGAGGAAGACGAAGCCGAACAGGGGCACCGTCGCGTCCGCGCCCGGGAAGCCGAAGACATTGTTGAACACGAAGGCGGAGACGCCCATCGCCGCGGCATAGGACAGGACCACGGAGGCGACCAGCAGGACCGGCGCGAGCACCGAGCGCAGCAGCAGCATGAGGATGACCAGGATGACGCCCAGGACCACCGGGATGATGGTGACGAGGTCGCGCTGGGCAGTGGTGTTGGTATCCAGCGCCGTGGCCGTCACACCGCCGACCAGCACACCGCTGTCTATCTTCTTCAGGTCCTGGCGGAGCGACACCACGGCGTTTTCGGCCTCGGCGGAGTCCGCGGCGTGGTTCAGCGTCGCGTTGATCAGGACCTTCCCGTCCCTGATTGCGGGGGCAGCCGGCGCGCCCGGGGCGCCGGTGATGACCGGGGCGCCGCCTTCGGCCAGCAGGTAGGCGTCTCCGACGCCGTCGCTGGTCTGCAGCTTCGCCAGAACGTCCTGGGCGTTTGCCTCGTCGGCCACGATCACCGCGGGGCTGCCGGACCCGGCGTCGAAGTGCCGGCCCAGGGCATCCTGCCCGTCGACGGCATTGGAGGAGGTGAGGATGACGTCGGTCTGGGCGACGCCGTTGGCTTTAAGCTGCAGGAGGCCTGTAGCGGCTACCAGGAGCAGCAGCACCGAGGCGACCCAGACCGTGCGCGGCCGGCGGGATACGAGCGAACCGGTGGCCCGCCAGAGTCCCTTCTGGCCCTCGAGGCCGGTGACCAGTTCCGGTTCCCGATCGGTTTCCGGGAGCAGTTTGGGCCGGAACGGCCAGAACGCTGCCCGGCCCAGCAGTGCCATCAGGGCCGGCAGCAGGGTCAGGGCGGCGAAGAGCGCGCAGAGGATGCCCGCCGCCGCCACCGGGCCGAGGGCCTTGTTGGAGTTGAGGTCGGAGAACAGCAGGCAGAGCAGCGCGATGATTACGGTGGCGCCGGAGGCCAGGATCGGTTCCCAGGCCGCCTTCCATGCGGTGACGGCGGCGGCCGTCCGGTTGGTGGTGTGGGTCAGGGCTTCGCGGAACCGGGCCACATACAGCAGGGCGTAGTCGGTAGCTGCGCCGATCACCAGGATGGACAGGATGCCCTGGCTCTGGCCGTTCAATTGGATCCAGCCGGCCTTAGCCATGCCAAACACCAGCAGGATCGCGGCGCACAGCGCGAAGACCGACGTGAACAGCACCATGACGGGCAGCAGCAGGGAACGGTAGACAATCAGCAGGATCAGGAACACGGCGCCCAGGGCCACGAGCAGCAGGATGCCGTCAATGCCGGCAAAGGCACTCACAAGGTCCGCGGTGAGGCCGGCCGGTCCGGTGACGAAGGTCTGCATTCCGGCCGGCGCGGACGCCCGGACCTCGTTGCGCAGTTCCTTGACGACCGTTTTCACTTCCGCCGAGGAAGCAATGGGCACCACGAACTGGACTGCCTTGGCGTCCTCGGAGGGGATGGGACCGATCACCGTGCTCCCGGCCTGCAGGGCCTCCAGCTTGCCCTTGAGGGCCGCGGTCTCGCGGAGCTGGGCCGGGGTGAAGGCGGAGTCGCTCTCAACCACGATCACTGCCGGGATCTCCTTGGAGTCCCTGAACTTGGCCTGCCAGTCCGCAGCCTCGGTGGCCTCGGCCCCGGCGGGAAGGAACGATGCCTGGTCATTCGATGACACCTCGCTCAGGCGGCCGAATGTAGGGCCGCCGACGCCGGCGATCGCCAGCCAGGCCAGGACGAGCACTGCGGGGACCAGCCAGCGCAGCCAGAACGGGACACGGGTCGCCGCGGACGAAGTCGTTTTCATGTTTCCTTCCAGGGTGCGCCTCGGAGTGGGAGCAGAGATCAACTCCATAGTAGACTATCTCCATCATAGAGATAACCCATTTGCCGGGGGCACCGGAGGAGAATGGAAAGACAGCCGGCGTCAGGCCTCTCCGCAGACCCTGCAGTAGACTCCCGAAGGCGCCGTCGACAGCGCCGACCTGCCGCGGTCAGACCACCGGGGCAGGATCAAGGGACGAAGGAGGTCCGCCGTGTCAGCCGAATCCCCGGGCCTATCCGAAGACGCGGTCTCGCCCAAGAACACAGTCCCGCCCGAAGCCGCCGGTCCGCCGCCCCTCGTCCGGCTCCTGCAGGAATTCACCCTCGAAGCCAACCGCTACGTGGACTCCGCCGGCGGCCGCAACGACATGCACCGCACGGACCTCAACGCCCTCGCCGTCATCATGCGGCACGCGGCGCGGGACCAGATTGTCACTCCAGGGGTGCTGAGGAAAGAGCTGAACCTCAGCTCCCCGGCCACCACCGCACTGATCGACCGGCTCCACAGTTCCGGCCACGTGGTCCGTGAGCGCGAGGGCGCGGACCGCCGCCAGGTGCAGCTGCGCATGACGCCCAAGGCCTACCGGGACGGCGGCGCAATGTTCCTGCCGCTGGCCCGCCACATGGGTGCGGCCATGGCGACCTTCACGCCCGAAGAACTGGAGATCGCCACCCGCTTCATGAACTCCATGATCGATGCCACTGTCCGGGCCGGTGAGGAAGCGGCCCGCGGCCCCGGGCCGGAGCAAGCGCCGGGGCAGCGCCCCGGCTGACTCGCGGCCCGGGCGTCACGGATGGGCGGCGGTTTGCGGCCGGCCACCAGGGAGCGCCTCCCCGAGTGCAGAAGGCGCCGTTTCCTGTTCTGGGGTCCCGCCAAAGCGCCTGCCGACGCCGACGGCGGCCGCTACCAGGGCCAGCGGAACCCCCAGCGCCCAGCCGCTGAAGATTAGGACGGCCACCATGACCCCGGCCGCCACGATCACGCCGTACCAGGCAACGGTCCGCGGCTGCAGCAGCCGGATGCCGGCCGCCAGCCCAAACGCGGTGACGGCCGTAAAACACGCCGAGGCGGCGCCGATCTGGAACTGCATGTCGATGAGTCCGGCGACGGCGGCAGCGAAGGACAGCAACGTCAGGACGGCCAGAGTTGCCAGGCTTCCGGCGGGTATCTGTCCCCGCCCGGCACCGCGTGCAAGGGCGGGCGGCAGCACGCCGTCGGATGCCAGGGCGGCCCCGAGCCGGCTGGCCCCGGCCACGAAGGTGTTGATGGGGCCGAACGTCAAAACCGCCGCCGCAACCGCGGTGAGCGGGGCCGCCAATGAACCCAGCCCTTTCTCCAGCAACGCCGCGACGGGCACCGCCGTAGCGGGCAGTTCCGGGCCGAGGACGGCCACCGAGGCGGCGACAACGCCAATGTAGACCGCGCCCACCACAATCAGCGTGAGCCACGTGGCCCGCCGGAGATCGCGCCCGGGGTTCCGGAACTCACCGGCCAGGTGCGAGACGGCTTCCCAGCCGGCGAAGCAGAAGAACAGCAGGCTCGCGGCACCGCCGACCGCCCAGTAGCCGTGCGGGGCGAAGGGCTGGAAATTTTCCGCCTTGGCGTGCGGTACCGCGAGGACGACGGCGAGCGCGAGCAGTGCCACCAGCAGCACCATGAGCACCAGTTGCATGCGGCTGGAAACCCTGATGCCGACGGCGTTGCTCGCGAAGGCGGCCAGCAGGATCACCGCCGCCGCGAGGACTGCGGTGTCCCGGCCGCCGCCGACGGCGTGGGCGATGTAGTTGCCGCCGATCACGGCCGTTGCCGGGGCACCGAAGGGGATCGAAAAGTAGAAGAGGTACCCGGCCACCACCGAGGCGCGGCGACCAAAGGCACGCTTGACGAAGTGGGCGATCCCTCCGGCGTCGGGCTGCTGGCGGCTCATTTCGGCGAAGCTGAAGGCAACGGGAATGCAGAACACCAGCAGGACAGCCCAGGCCAGGAGCGACGCCGGGCCTGCCTCCTTGGCTGCGATGGCGGGAAGCACCAGGACACCCGAGCCCAGGATCGCGCCGACATAGATTCCGGTGGCCCGGAACAGGCCCAGTCCGTTGCCGGCGCCGCTGCCGCTGCCGCTGTTGCTGTTGCTGTTGCTGTTGCTGTTGCTGTTGCTGTTGCTGTTGCTGATCTTCACTCCTCCATTCATCCGTAGAATCGCCGGCGCCGGAAGCGGCAAAACTGACGGCCACCCGCAAAAAACTGCCTGCGGCGCGCGCTTGCTGACCCGCAGTTGGGGGTCCACCCTTTTCCGGGCGAGGGAGGGTAGCGTTCCATTATGAGTGCGCAGCAGCCTGACGATGTGTACACGCACGGCCACCACGAGTCGGTGGTCCGTGCCCATGCCTCCCGCACGGCGGAAAACTCGGCAGCGTTCGTGCTCCCGCATCTGATGCCCGGGACCTCCGTCCTCGACGTCGGCTGTGGGCCTGGCAGCATCACCTGCGACTTCGCGGAGCTGGTGGCGCCGGGCAGGGTCACAGGCTTGGACCGCTCCCCCGACATCATCGCCCAGGCCGCGGCCCTCGCCGTCGAGCGCGGCGTGGACAATGTCGGCTTTGCCGCCGGCAACATCTACGACCTCGATTTCCCGGACGAATCCTTCGACGTCGTCCACGCCCATCAGGTCCTCCAGCACCTCACGGACCCCGTCGCGGCGCTGCGGGAGATGCGGCGGGCGGCCAAGGCAGGCGGGATAGTGGCGGTGCGCGACGCCGACTTCCACGGCATGAGCTGGTACCCGGCCATACCCGAACTCGACGACTGGATGGAGCTCTACCAGCGGATCGCCCGCCGCAATGGCGCCGAGCCCGACGCCGGCCGCCGGCTCGTGTCCTGGGCGCAGGCCGCCGGCTTCACGGATGTGGCGCCGTCCAGCAGCAACTGGCTCTACGCCACTGGGCATGAGCGGCGCTGGCAGGCCCGGGTGTGGGGCGAGCGGGTGCTGCATTCGTCCTTTGCCGACCAAGCGCTCGAGTACGGCCTGGCCAGCGAGGCGGACCTGGCCCGGATTTCCGCGGGCTGGCACCGGTGGGGCTCCACCGACGACGGCTGGTTTCTGATTCCCAACGGCGAGGTCATCGCCCGGGCGTGAGCGGCGGCCAGCGGTCACAGCACCGGCACAGCCCGCCGAAAGTGCAGCCATAACTCCGCGCCTGAGGCTGGGTACAGGCCGAATCCTCGGCCGGCCCGGAAGCCCGGGCCCCAGCAAAGGAGTTTCACCATGGCAAAGATCAACAAGACCACCGCGGGCATCATGCTCGCTGCGGTGATCGGCGGCGGCGCCATCGGCGCATCGGCCATCCCCGCGATGGCTGCCGATTCCACCGGCAGCTCGTCCTCGACCCAGGCCACCGACGGCTACGGCACCGGGGGCCAGCGCGGCCCGCACCAGGCCAACGGAAAGACGGAGGAGGTTCTCACCGGCGACACCGCCACGAAGGTCGAGGCGGCGGTAAAGGCCGCCCAGCCGGATGCGACGATCGAGCGGATGGAGACCGACGCCGACGGCGCCACCTACGAAGCCCACATCACGAAGGCGGACGGCACGCGCGCCACCGTCCTGCTGGATGCGAACTTCACGGTGACCGCAACCCAGGAAGGCCAGGGCGGCCCCGGGGACACCGCCACGGATGGCTACACGTCCAACGGCTAACCCTTAGCGGGTCTTGGGCGCGCTCCTTGCACGCCCAAGGCCCGCGATGCTGGCGGCACGGCCGGCCTCCGGGGCGTTCGCCGTCGAGTTGTCTGCAGCCATTCCCTGCTTCCGGGTCTGCGGATAGGGTGCATTAGATATCTGCACTGGAGACCCACGGCAAGGAGAAACCCATGCGCAAATTGACGGCCGGCCTTTTCTGCTCTGTGGACGGCGTGGTTGAAGACCCG
Organism: Arthrobacter sp. 01L42; assembly: GCF_056400005.1. Lineage (NCBI taxonomy): Bacteria > Bacillati > Actinomycetota > Actinomycetes > Micrococcales > Micrococcaceae > Arthrobacter > Arthrobacter sp. 01L42. The sequence goes on from NZ_JBFTSL010000015.1 coordinate 34,934, forward strand.
TTCAAGTGGCAATTCGACAGCTTCGACGAAGAGCTCGGCGCCGGGATGGGCGAGATGATGGGCCGGATCGACACCGCGCTCCTCGGCCGCGTGGGCTACCAGCAATGGGCAGAATACTGGCCCAACGCCGAAAGCGACGCGGACTTTGCCGGATTCATCAATCCGCTGCCGAAATTTGTCGCGTCCAGGACCCTGACAGGCGAGCTGGATTGGCAAAATTCACGCCTGATCGAGGGCCCGCTGGAAGACTTCGTCGCGGCCCTGAAGAACAGCGACGGCGGCGAAATCGGGATCTTCAGCAGCATTTCGCTGGTCCACCAGTTACTGTTCGCCGGGCTGCTCGACACCTTGATGCTGATCGTCCATCCCGTGATCGCCGGCAGCGGGCGGCGGCTGTTCAACGACGGCGATGCCCTCACCCGGCTGGAGCTGCAGTCGTCCCAGCAGACCAGCAAAGGCAACATGATTCTCAGCTACGGCCTCCGCCGCGACTGACTCCCGTCATCAATCGGACCCGCCACGGCCGGGACCGTAAACTTACCTGGTGCAACCCTCCCTTTGGCTGGCCCTGGCCGGCGCCGGCGTCCTGATCAGCTTCACTCCCGGCGCGGGCGCCATCAACACCATGAGCAACTCCCTGAACTCGGGATTCCGCCGGTCCCTTTGGGGCATCCTGGGCCAGCAGGCCGCCCTCGTTGTGCACATCCTGATCGTGGCCCTCGGCGTCGGGGTGCTCGTGGCGAGCTCACCGGTTGCCTTCAACGTGATCCGCTACGCCGGCGCCGCCTACCTGGTCTACCTGGGCATCCGGCAGTTCCTGCACAAGCCGGACCTGGACCAGGAGAAGGCCGCGGCCCTGCGCAACGAGCCGGGCCTGTCCATGTTCCGCCGTGGCCTCTGGGTCAATCTGCTCAACCCCAAAGCCGTGGTCTTCTTCCTGGCCTTCATGCCGCAGTTCATCCGGCCGGAGCAGCCGCTGCTGCCGCAGTACTTGGTCCTGGCCGCTACCGTGATCGTGATCGACGTGGCGGTCATGTGGTTCTTCTTCGCGGCTGCGGCCCGGTCCTTCCAGCGCTTCACCCGCGACGCCCGCGGACAAAAGGTCCTGAACCGGACGTTCGGCGGGCTCTTCGTCGGCGTCGGCGTCCTGCTGGCCGCAATCCACTAGGCACCGCGGCCGCCGGCGTCCCGGCACCGGCGGCCGGCTCACCGTCCGGGACCGCTCCTCTGTCAGACGTGGCCGGGCGCCAGCTTTCGGAGGTCCGCTTTCCGGATCTTGCCGCTCGCTGTCCGGGGCATCTCGTCCACGAAGACGACTGATTTGGGGATCTTGTACCTCGCCAGCCGGCCCTCCAGGTGGGAGCGCAGCTGTTCTTCCGTGAGCCGGGCGCCCTCCCGCAACAGCACCACGGCCCGCGGCACCTCGCCCCATTTCTCGTCCGGCACCCCGATCACCGCGACGCTTCCGACGGCGTCGAGCTCGGCGATCGCCTGCTCCACCTCGGCGGGATAGATGTTCTCCCCGCCGGAGATGATCATGTCCTTGAGCCTGTCGGAGATGAACACGAAACCGTCCGGGTCCTTGTAGCCCATGTCGCCGGACTTGAACCAGCCGTCCCCTGTGTAGGAGTCCGACGAGGCCTCGGGCCGGTTCCAGTACTGGTGGATGACGTTGGGACCCTTGATCTGGATCTCCCCCACCATTCCGGGCGCAGCGGGCCCGGACGCCGGGTCGAGGGGATCGGCCACCCGGACATCGGTGAAGAAATGCGGCAGTCCGGAGGACCCGGCCTTGTCCCGGGACCTCGCCGCCGGCAGCGTGGTGGCGCCCGGGGCCGTCTCGGTCATGCCGTAGCCGTTGGAGAAGCGCAGCCCCCTCCGCTCGTAGGCTTCCAGGACCCGCATCGGCACCGCGGACCCGCCGCATGTCAGTTTGTTCAGCGAGCTGAGGTCCGTGGCGTCCCAGTCCGGGTGCTCGCACAGCATCTGGTAGGTCGTGGGCACCCCGCTGATAGTCGTTGCGCGGTGCTGCTGGATCAGCTCGAGCGTCCGGCGGGGATCGAACTTGGCCTCCAATATCACGGTGCCACCTTTGAGGAGCGTGGGCAGGACGCCCATGTCCAGGGAGGCGACGTGGAACATCGGGGAGATCATGAGAGCCACGTCGGTGGAGGCAAAGTCGAAATCGACCAGCACGTTGATGCAGTTCCACGTGATGTTGCCGTGGGTCAGGAGCGCGCCTTTGGGGTTTCCGGTGGTTCCGGAGGTGTAGAGGATCATGGCGGCGTCGTCCAGGCCCACGGGCTCGTCCGGCGCCAGCGCCGCACCGGACGCAATGACGGCCTCATACGCCTCCACGGCGGTTCCCCGGCCAGCGCCGCCGTCGCCGCCGCCGTCGGCCCCGCCGTCGGGCAGCGTTGGATCGGGCACTGTTTCGGCTGGCGCTGTCGACTCGTCGACGACGATCCGCGAACCCACGGCCGTCTCCGCCGAGCCGCGTTCGGCGAGCACCGCGAGCGACGCCGAGTGGACCAGCACGACAGCGCCGCTGTCCCGGAGCTGGAACTGGATCTCGGGCGGCGCGAGCCGGGTGTTCAGCGGGACGAAGACGGCACCTGCCAGGCCGGCGGCGAAGAGGGTCTCCAGGAAGGAGGGATCGTTTTCGCCCAGGTAGGCCACCCTGTCGCCTTTGATTACGCCGCGGTCCCGGAGGGCGTTGGCGAGCCGGGTGGAGCGTCCCGCGAGCTCGCTGTAGCTGAGACTGCGTTCCCCGGCGATGATTGCGGTCTTGGTGCCCGACTTCGGGCGGCGCCGTTGCAGCCACGAGCCGATGCCAAAATTCTCCACGGAAAATCCTTTCTAGTTAGACGGTAGCGCCGGCGGGCCTGGTTAGGACCGGACAGTCTGCAGATCGTTGTTCTTGGGCTCTCGCGTCAGCAGGATGAAGACGATCGACACGACGGACATGATGGCCAGGTACCAGACCACGGCGGCGGTGTCCTGTCCGGAATCCTTGAAGATCTGCGCCACAATGCCCGGCGTGAATCCCGCGCCGAGGAGCGTGGCGAGCTGGTAGCCCAGCGAGGCGCCGGTGTAGCGCGAGGTGGTGCCGAACTGCTCGGACACGAACGCCGCGAGCGGGCCGAACAGGGTGGAATGGATCATGAGGCCCACGGCGAAGGCCACGAAGATCAGCCCGATGTTGTTGGAGGACAGGAGCTGGAACATCGGCGTGAGGTACAGGATGAAGAGCACCAGGCCGCCGATCATGACGGGCCGCCGTCCCAGCTTGTCGGAGAGCCGGCCGCCCATGATCACGAAGGCGATGGACACGAAGGAGGCGGCCGCGAAGGCGTAGAGAACGCCCTGCCGGTCCGCACCCTTGGACACGGCGTAGGTCACGGAGAACGTGGCCAGCACCACCTGGAGCGCAAACCCGGCCGCGCCGGCCAGCATGGTGAAGATCAGGGTCTTGGGCCGGCGCAGGACCTGCAGGAGGGGAATCTCGCGGCGCACCGGCGCGCTGCCCGGCACCGTCCGCTGGGTGTTGTCCCGTTCGGCCTGTTCCCGCTCGGCTTTCTCTTGTTCCAGTGCCGCCTTGAAGATGGGGCTTTCGGAGACCTTGAGCCGGACGAACATGCCGATGCCCAGCAGGACGAAGGACAGCAGGAACGGCACGCGCCAGCCCCAGGCCAGGAACTGCTCGTTGGGCAGGGCCGCGAACGCGCCCATCACCAGGGTGCCCAGCACCGCGCCGGTGGGGGCGCCGGCGTTGACGAACGAAGCCGCGAAGCCGCGCTTGCCCGATTCCGAATGCTCCAGCGCCATGAGGGCGGCGCCGCCCCACTCCCCTCCGACGGCAATGCCCTGGCAGACCCGGAGGATCACGAGCATCACGGCACCCCAGGCTCCGGCCACCGCGGCGCCGGGCACCAGTCCGATCAGGGTGGAGGCGATGCCCATGACCAGCATCGAGACAATCAGCATGTTCTTGCGTCCCAGCCGGTCGCCGAAGTGGCCGAAGATGATGCCGCCGAGGGGCCGTGCCACGTAGCCGGCGGCGAACGTCCCGTACGCGGCCACCACCCCCACCCATTCGTCCGCGCCGGAGAAGAACACCTTGGGAAAGACCACCGCGGCGGCCGTGGCATAGAGCAGGAAGTCGTAGTACTCGATGGTGCTGCCGAGATAGCTGGAGGCAATGACGGTCCGTGCTTCACGGCGACGCGTACCCGCGTCCATGGCCTGCAACTGCGAAATTTGGGACATCGTTGTTCCTTATGGCAGAGGGGGGATGGTGAAGGGGTGTGGCGGTTTACTTGTAGAAGCGGGCGAGGAACTCGGCCACGACGGCCGGGCGTTCCTGGCCTTCGATCTCGATCGTGTTGGCCACCTTGATCTGGGCGCCGCCCTTGACCTCGGTGACTTCCGCGATGGTGGCCCGCATGCGGATGCGCGAACCCACCTTGACGGGGGAGGTGAAGCGGACCTTATCGAGGCCGTAGTTGACCTTGGTGGTGACGCCGTCGACGTCGAACAGCTCGCCCCAGAACGGGATGATGAGCGAGAGGGTGAGGAAGCCGTGGGCGATCGGGGCGCCGAACGGGCCGTCCTTGGCGCGTTCCGGGTCCACGTGGATCCACTGGTCGTCGCCCGTGGCGTCGGCGAACTTGTTGATCTGTTCCTGGGTGATTTCGCGGTAGTCGGTGGCGCCGAGGTCGGTGCCGGCGAGGGTGAGGAGTTTGTCGAAGTCGACGACGAGGTTGGGCATCTTTGGCTCCTGGAGCGGTTGGGTTTGGTTGTACGACGACGGCGGAACACCGTCAGCGGGTAAAGAGCGTCAGTGGGTGAAGGCGCTGTGGCCGGTGAGGGCCCGGCCGACGATCAGGGCATTGATCTCGTGGGTCCCCTCATAGGAGTAGACGGCCTCTGCATCGGCATGGAACCGTGCGACGTCGGCCGCGAGCGTGATGCCGTTGCCGCCCACCACTTCGCGGGCCAGCGCCACGGTCTCGCGCATCAGCAGGGAGGTCTGCATCTTGGCCAGGGCCGAGTGCTGGTCCCGGTAGATGCCCTTCTCCTGCTGTTCGGTCAGCCGGACCACCAGGGACAGCGCCGAGGTGACGTTGCCGAGCATCCGGGCGAGCTTTTCCTGGACGAGCTGGAAGGACGCGAGCGGGCGGCCGAACTGCCGGCGCCCGGAGACGTAGCGCAGCGCGGCTTCGAAAGCTCCTGCCGCGATGCCGGCGGCGATCCACGCGACGTCCGAGCGCATGGCCCGCAGCATCGCCGCCACGTCCCGGAACGAGTTCACGTTGTGGAGCCGCCTGGCCTCGGGGACGCGGACGCCGTTGAGGGTGATGTGGGCGTTCTGCATCATCCGCAGCGCGGTCTTGCCGTGGATCTTCTCCAGGGTCACGCCGGCCGCCTCGCGGTCCACGAGGAAAGCCTTGACCTGGCCGTCGGCGACGTCGCGGGCGAAGACGGCAAGGACGTCGGCCGTTGCCGCGCCGCCGATCCAGCGCTTGGCGCCGTCCAGGACCCAGGTGTCGCCGTCCGGGCCGGTCTCACGCCCCTTTTCCCTGCGGGCCGTCGTCGCGAGTCCGCCGGCGATGTCGGAGCCGGATTCCGGCTCGGTCAGCGAGAAGACGCCCTTGAGCGAGAAGTCGATGACCCTGGGCATCCATTCGGCCTGCTGTTCCGCGGAGGCCCCGACCCGGATGGCGGTCCGGAACAGCCCGGCCTGGGCCGTGTACCAGGTGGCCAGCGAGGCGTCCGTGCGGGCGAGTTCGAAGATCCGGAAGCCCTGGTAGATGCCCCGGGCCGGTGTCTGACCCGCACCCGGGGCGCCGGTCAGTTCCGCCGGTTCCATGAGGTCCAGATCGATCAGCGGCCGCGCGAGCTGGTCCGGGAACTCGCCGCGCTCCCAGTAGTCGGCCAGGAGCGGCCGGGCCTGGGTGTCCAGGAACTCCCGCAGCCGCCCCAGCACTTTCCGCTCCGCGTCGGTGAGGAGGGATTCGGCGTCGTAGTAGTCGCAGACGCCGTAGAGGCGCTCCTGGGCTGTTGTCTGGGGCGCGGTTTCCACGGACACCTCAGCCACCGAGCCCGAGCAGGCGGACGGCGTTGTGCTTGAGGATCTTGGGCCGGACCTCGTCCTTCAGCGGCAGGTCCGCGAAGGCGCCCAGCCATTTCTGCGGGGTGATGAGCGGGAAGTCGGTGCCGAACAGGACCTTGTCCTGCAGGACCGAGTTGGCCATCCGGACCAGGGACTCCGGGAAGTACTTCGGGGACCAGCCGGAGAGGTCGATGAACACGTTGGCCTTGTGCGTGGCGATCGAGTTGGCCTCGTCCTGCCACGGCACCGAGGGGTGGGCCATGATGATTTGCAGCTCCGGGAAGTCCGCGGCCACGGCGTCGAGCAGGAGCGGGTTGGAGTAGGCCAGTTTGATGCCGTACCCGCCCGGGAGCCCGGCCCCCATGCCGTTCTGTCCCGTGTGGAAGATGGCCGGCAGGCGCAGTTCCTGCAGGGTTTCCCAGAGCGGGTAGAACTGCTCGTTGGAGGGGTCGAAGCCCTGCAGGCTCGGGTGGAACTTGAACCCGCGCACGCCGAGGTCGATTGCCTGGTACTTGGCGCCCTGGATCGCCTCGGCGCCGGTGCGGGGGTCCACGCTCCCGAAGGGGATCAGGACGTCGTTGTTCCGCGCCGCCCCGGCAATGAGGTCCGGGATGCTGTTGGGCTCGTGCTTGAGCTGGGTCCGGGCGTCGACGGTGAAGACGACGGCGGCCATGTTCAGTTCACGGTAGACCTCGGCGATCCGGTCCAGCGAAGGGCTGCGGTCCTCGGCCTTGAAGTACTTGGCGGAGGCCTCGGTCAGGGCCGCCGGAAGGGACTCGTGGCCGTGGCCGTCCACTTCGAGGTGGACGTGCATGTCGATCGCATCGAGTGAGGCGGCGTCGATGCCGGGTTCGTAGCGCTGGGCAGCCATGTCAGCGGACCTCCGCCGGTTCGGGCTGCAGTTCCGCCGGCAGGGGCAGGAAGTCCTCGCCGACGCTTTGCAGCTTGTCCCCGAAGAGCGCGCCGAAGTTGTCCACGAGATCCTGGTAGCCCCAGCCGCCCTCGCGGTATTCGGTGGCGGCTGCCTCGGGGTGCGTCCAGAGTTGCAGCCGGTCACCGCCCGCCCCGATTGCCTGGCCGGTGACGCCGGCGGCAGCGTCGGAGGCCAGGAAGGCCACCAGCCCGGCGACGTCGCCGGCCGTGCCAAACCCGAGGTCGTGGCGGAAGAAGGCCGGCATGGCCTCTCCGCGCTCGTCGGCCCCGACGGCCTTCTGGAAGTACGGGACGGTCTTGGTCATGGCGGTGGCGGCCACGGGAATGACGGCGTTGGCGGTGACGCCGGCTTTCTTCATTTCCAGCGCCCAGGTGCGCACCATGCCCACGATTCCGGCCTTCGCGGCGGCGTAGTTGGTCTGGCCGAAGTTGCCGCGCTGGCCCGTCGGGGAGCCGATGGTGATGATGCGGCCGGGAATGCCGTGCTCCTTGAAGTAGCCGAAGGCCTCCCGGGCGCAGGTGAAGGTGCCGCGGAGGTGGACGTTGATCACGGCGTCGAAGTCCTCGTCCGTCATCTTCAGCAGGCTCTTGTCCCGCAGGATGCCGGCGTTGGTGACCAGGATGTCCAGCCGGCCGAACTCCGTGACGGCCGCCTGCACGAGCTTCTTGGCGACGTCGGAGCTGCCCACCGGGGCGACGACGGCGGCTGCGCGGCCGCCGTCGGACTGAATCGTCCGGACAGCGTCGGCGGCGACCTCGGCGTCCACATCGTTGACGACGACGGCGGCGCCCTGGCGGGCCAGTTCCCGGGCGTAGGCCAGGCCGAGGCCCCGTCCGCTTCCGGTGACGATTGCTACTTTTCCTGACAGGCTCATTGCCGCTCCTTTGCTAGCTGCCTTGTGCATCCGGCCCCGCGGCATGGGATGCTGTTCTGTATCCATGAAAATATGGATAGTTGAAAAAGTCAACGATTTATTTTTTGGACTATTGGAGTTGGGCATGGCGACCGAAGTTGACGACGAGCCGGGCACCGAGCCTGCGGAGAAGCTCACGGCGGCAACCATCAGCGTGGACGCGGGTTTCCTGCTGGCCAAGCTGCATGCCGGCGGGTCGGTCCTGAACAACCGCGCCCTGGCCGCGTTCGATCTCAAGGAGCGCTCCTATTCGGTGCTGGCCCTGGCCAACAGCGGGCTGGAACCAACCCAGCGGGAGATGGCCGAGTTCCTCAGCCTGGACCCGAGCCAGATTGTCGCCCTGATCGACGAGCTGGAGAAGCGCGGGCTGGTGATCCGGGCGCCCGGGAAGCTGGACCGGCGCGCCAAGATTGTTTCCTCGACCCCGGAGGGGGAAGCCCTCTTCCGGCGGGCCGAGGCCGCGGCGCGGGACGCGGAATCCGCCGCCCTGGCCGGCCTCAGTGCCCCGGAGATCGAAACCCTCAAGGGGTTGCTCCGCAAGGCGCTGTGGGGGCCGGCGGCCTGATCGCGGCCGCTCAAGCACTGGGGGAATACCCTTGGGGCAGGAGGGAGCCATGACCGTTCGCAGCGCCGGCCTTCTGCTGTACCGGCTAAGGGGTGCATCACCGCCCGGCGGGGCGCCGCCATCCGGCAGCACACCGCAGGTTGAGCTCTGGATAGCCCACATGGGCGGACCGTTCTGGGCCCGCAAGGACTCCCGCGGCTGGTCCATCCCCAAGGGGGAATACCTCGCCGACGAGGACCCCCTGGCGGCCGCGCACCGCGAGTTCGCGGAGGAAATCGGCACACCGGCACCCGCCGCCGACTACCACCGGCTCGGCGACTTCCGCCAGCCCTCCGGCAAGATCATCACGGTCTTCACGGCGGAAACGGACTTCCAGCCCGAACGCATCGTGAGCAACACCTTCGAGCTGGAGTGGCCGAGGGGATCCGGCACGATCGGCAGCTTCCCCGAGATCGACCGCGCGGAATGGACCGCCGAGCCCGCAGCCCGGTCCAGGCTGGTCAAGGGCCAGCTGCCGGTCCTCGACGCGCTGGTCCGGCACCTTGGGCTGGAGCCGGCCGCACCCGGGCCCGGGCATGACAAAAACTAAAGGTCAGTTGACATCTTTTGTAATACTTCGCGGGGGCCAGCTAGCCAAGAGGCCCGGGATCGTTCATGCTTAGCTATGACCTCAATGTCGAGCCAGTACCGGATCATCGCGGTCTGCACCGGAAACATCTGCCGGTCCCCGATGGCGGAACTTATGCTGGCGGAGGCATTCCGGGCCGAGCGCCTCACGGGGGCCGTGGTCGATTCCGCCGGCACCACTGCGTATGAGGCCGGCCGGCCCATCGATCCCCGGGCAGCGCGCAAACTCACGGCGCAGAACATCGCTTCGGACCGCCACGTGGCGCGCGAATGGCGGCCCGAATGGTTCGCGAGCCGGGATCTGATCCTGGCCCTCGACGTCGACCACTACGGCTGGCTCCGGCAGGCAGCACCGGACCGGGTCTCGCTGGCCAAGATCCGCATGCTCCGCAGCTTCGACCCCGCCGTGGCCGACGAGGACCCGCTGGAGCAGGGCATCGAGGACCCGTGGTACGGCGGCCACACCGACTTCGACACCACCTGGAACCTCATCCGGGCCTCCCTTCCGGGGATTGTGCAGCACGTACGCACCGAGCTTGGGCGGCAGGACGGGCAACATCACGGCAGTGATCAAGCCAATGCACAGCAGCCGGTACGCTCTATTTCATGAGCCCCGCACCCGTCATCATCGCAATCGACGGGCGCTCCGGCTCCGGCAAGACCACCCTGGCCATCGAACTGGCGGCGCGGTTGAGGGAACACCACAAGGTCTCCCTCTTCCACCTCGAGGACATCTATCCCGGCTGGAACGGGCTGGCGGCGGGGATCGAACGCTACGTCACCACCGTGCTTTCGCCCTTGCGGCGCGGGGAGAACGCGGAATGGGTCAGCTGGGACTGGGCACGGCACTACGACGGCGAGGCCCGCACCACACGCCCGGCCGAAATCGTCCTGGTGGAGGGCGTCGGTGCCGCCGCGGCGGCCGCAGTGCCCCTGCTGGACGCCGTGATCTGGGCGGACTCCTCCGACGCGGACCGCCGGGCCCGGGCGCTGGCCCGGGACGGCGACACCTACGAACCGTTTTGGGACCAGTGGGCTGCGCAGGAAGCGGAGTGGCTGGCGGCCGATGACGTCCCGTCCCGCGCGGATCTGCACGTGCTCAACCTGGCGGACGGCACCGCCCCGGACGACGTCCTGCAGGCCCTTCAGTACCTTCCCGCCGTCGCCCCTGCCCTGCTGCCCGAACTCGCCGCCCGGCGCGGGCTGCAGTTGCTGGCAGAACGGATCGAGGCCTGGCCCGAGGCCGGGCAGCTGTTTGCGGCGCTCTTTGGCGGTTCACCCAACGCCGTATGGCTCGACTCCTCCCTGGACCCGGCAGGACTGGCCCCGGAGGCAGCGGAGCGGAGCCGCTTCAGCATTTTGGCCGACGACGGCGGCCGCTTCGGCCAGGCCGTCCGGCACAGTTCCGGACGGACCCGCGTCAGCACGGGCCAGGCCACCGTGACTACCGATGGCCCGTTCTTCCGCTGGCTCGACGGCGTGTGGGGCCGCCGCGCGCTCCGCGCACCCGAAGCCTACCCGTGCGAGTTCACCCTGGGCTGGCTCGGGTACCTCGGCTACGAGCTCAAGCGCGAAACCGGCGGGAACGACGTCACCGCCGCCACCCCGGACGCCTGCCTGATCTTCGCCGGCCGTGCCGTGGTCCTTGACCATGCCGAGGGCACTGCCTGGCTGCTGACCCTGGACGCACCCGACGCCGGGGACTGGCTTGAGACGGCACGCACGGCCGTCACCGCGGCCGCGTCGGCGCCCGGGGCAGCGCACGCCTCCCCGGTCCAGCGTGCCAGCGCCCCGCAACCCTCCGCCCCGCGCTTCGCCGCCCGGGACTCGGAAGCCGGCTACAAGGCGAAGGTCACCGAGGCCCAGCGGGAGATCGCGGAAGGAAACACCTACGAGGTCTGCCTGACCACGGTGCTCACGGCTGCCTCGCCCGCGGGGCCTCACGGTGTGGATCCGTGGCCGGCCTACCTGGACCTGCGGCACCGGAACCCGGCCCCGTTCGCCAGCTTCCTGCGGTTCGGCGGGCTCGCCGTGGCGAGCACGTCGCCGGAGCGGTTCCTGCAGATTGCCGCGGACGGCAGGATGCGGGCCGAGCCGATCAAGGGCACGCGCCGCCGGGACACAGATCCAGGCACGGATGCCGCCCTGCGCCAGGAGCTGGAGTCTTCGGCCAAGGACCGGGCGGAAAACATCATGATCGTGGACCTGTTGCGCAACGACTTGAGCCATTTCGCCGTCCCGGGTTCGGTGGCCGTCAGCCGGCTGTGCGCGATCGAGAGCTACGCCACCGTGCACCAGATGGTGAGCACCATCGATGCCCGGCTGCGGCCCGGGATGCCGCGGGCCGAGGCGGTTGCGGCCTGCTTCCCCGCGGGTTCGATGACCGGCGCCCCGAAGGTCAGCACCATGGCCATCCTGGACCGGCTGGAGGCCGCGCCGCGCGGCGTGTACTCCGGGGCGATCGGCTACTTCTCCCTGAACGGGGCCGCCGACCTCGCCGTGGCAATCCGGACCCTCGTGGTCAGCGCCCTCGGCGAGGGTGCCGCGGAACTGAGTCTCGGCGTCGGCGGCGCTGTCACCGCCGACTCGACCCCGCAGGAGGAGTACGACGAAATCCGGACCAAAGCGTTCGGCGTCCTCTCGACGCTCGGCGCCGGGTTTCCCACGGGCTGAGTCGGCTGTCCCGCCGGCCGCGGCTACTGCAGGGTGGCCGTCAGCCGCGCGACGTTGTCCACGTATTTGACGCCCATCGGACGTTTCATCCAGTCCTCGAGCGTAAGTTCGCGCGAAATGCCCCGGTAGGTGTCCTCCACGGCGCTGATCCGCCGCACGATGTCCTCCCCCAGGAGCATCACCGAGACCTCCAGGTTCAGCGAGAAGGAGCGCATGTCCATGTTGCTGGAACCCAGCACGGCAACGTCGTCGTCGATCGTGAAGTGCTTGGCGTGCAGCACGAAGGGGGCCTTGTAGAGGTAGATCCGCACCCCGGCTTCAAGCAGCGCCTCATAGTAGGACTGCTGGGCGTGGTGGACCAGGAACTGGTCGCCTTTTTCCGAGACGAAGAGCTCGACGTCGACGCCGCGCTGCGCCGCCGTCGTCACCGCATACAGCAGCGAGTCATCAGGGACGAAGTACGGGCTGCAGATCGAGATCTTGCGCTGAGCCGAGTAAATCAGCGTGTTGAAGAGCCGCAGATTGTTTTCGGTGATGAAGCCGGGGCCGCTGGGCACAACCTGGGCGGTGATGTTGCCGGCGTGCAGTTCGGGCCGGTGCGCGAGCTGTTCCTCAATGGATTCGTCGGTCTCGCTGAGCCAGTCCGTGGCGAAGACGACGTTGAGCGTGGTGACGATCGGTCCACGCAGGCAGGCCATCAGCTCGACCCATTCGCGGCCGATCTTGCGGTGCTTGGGGTTGTTGTAGGAGGGCTCGATCAGGTTCTGCGATCCGGTGAAGGCGATCTCGCCGTCGATCACCATGATCTTGCGGTGGTTGCGCAGGTCCGGTCGGCGCCACTGCCCCTGCAGCGGGTTGAGCGGCAGCATGGGCCGCCAGCGGATCTTGCTGGCCTTGAGCCGGGCGATCAGCTTGCGATAGCCCTTGATGCGAAGCGTGCCAAGGTGATCGAACAGGACACGGACCTCGACGCCGCGCTCGGCGGCCTCTTCCAGCGCAGTCAGCAGATCGTCCGTGACGTGGTCCGAGCTCATGATGTAGAACTCGGCGTTGACGAAGGACTTTGCGCCGCGGACCGCCTCGGCCATCGCCTTAATGGAGTCGGGGTAGCCGGGCAGCAGCTCCACTTGGTTACCGTCCACCATCGGCAGCGAGCCCAGCGTCTTGTTCAGTTCCGCGGCGGAAGCCACCCATTCGGGTCCGGCGTAGCGGCTTTCCAGCATCGCCAGTTCTGAGGTCCCGGCGCGCACTCGGGTATTGACCGCGTCCTGCTGCGCGCGGCGCTTGCGGGAGAGCCGGAAGTTGCCGAACAGCAGGAACAGGAGCAGGCCGATGGTCGGCACGATGAAGATGCCCAGCAGCCAGGCCATCGCGGTGGTGGGCCGCCGGTTTCCGGGGATGATGCCCAGTGCCAGCACTCGGATGGCGAAGTCGATCACGGTCAAAATCAGAATCGCCCAGGACGGTAAAGTCTCCGCCAGCGGAAATGGCCAAAACACAGGCGAACCCCTCAACGTACAAGCCACGCGGAACAGTTCCGAACGGGCAGTGACCAAATCCTATCCCGGGACCACCGAGACTAAGCTTTAGCCATGACCACTCCTGCCCCTGTTCCCGCGCCCGCGACCGTTCTGGTCTTCCTCGACCCGGCGTTCGACGGCGGCCGCGTTGCCGACGCGTCGCAGCCGCAGCTGATGGCCACGGACCTGGGCGCCACCCGCGGCGACGGTGTTTTCGAATCCCTCCTGGCCGTCGGCGGCCGGCCCCGCAAGATCCAGGCACACCTGACCCGGCTGGCCGGCTCTGCCCGGCTTCTGGAGCTGGACATCCCCGCCGAGGACGCATGGCGGCGGGCGGTGGAAACCGCCATCCGCGAGTTCCGGGGGCAGGAACCCGCCGCGGCTGCAACGGGCGGCGCGGAGCAGGACGAGGTGGTGGTGAAGCTGATTGTCACCCGCGGGCCGGAGGGCGCGGCTGCCCCCACATGCTGGGTCCAGGCCTCCGCCCCGGCGGCCGCGGGACGGCGGCAGCGCGAGACCGGGATCGACGTCATCCTGCTCGACCGCGGCTACGACAGTGAAGTCGGCGAGCGCGCCCCGTGGCTCCTGCTCGGCGCCAAGACCCTTTCCTACGCCGTGAACATGGCGGCGCTGCGCTACGCCCACCGGCAGGGCGCCGACGACGTCATCTTCACGTCCGCGGACGGCCGGGTGCTGGAAGGTCCGACGTCGACCGTTCTGCTGGCCCACCTGGAAACCTCGGACGACGGCGCCGGCGGCGTCCGCACCATCCGGCGGCTCATCACGCCCCAGCTGGACAGCGGCATCCTGCCCGGCACGTCACAGGGCGCCCTGTTCACCGCCGCCAAGGCCGCCGGCTGGGAGCTGGGTTACGGCCCGCTGGAGCCGAAGGACCTGCTGGACGCCGACGCGGTCTGGCTGATCTCCAGCATCCGGCTCCTGGCCCCGGTGAACCACATCGACGGGCAGGAAATCGGCACCCCGGAACTGCGGCGCCAGCTCACGGCCGAACTCAACGCCCTCTTCGCGACCATCGAATAGCAACGCGGGGTCAGCTACGGCCCATCCCATGTCCCCGGATGGGCCGTAAGTGACCCCGCGTTGGTGTTGCGCTCACCCCAGGGCGTCAGCGGGCACTGCCGGGCACAGGCGGAACGAGGCCGGGTTGAACGCCGGGAGCATGAACGTTGCGAGCACGGCGTCGAGCATTTCCGGGGCCCAGGTGCTGTTCTCCCCCAGGGCCGCGCAGACACCCAGCACCACGGGCGTTCCGTCGGTGCGGCGGCGGATCTGGACCTGGACCGGCCCGGTCAGCCCGAGCGTGCGGACGGCGGCCAGGCCCAGCTTGCGCACATCGCCGGCCTGGTTCGCCGGCACCCTGCGGCTGACCTCGTCGCTGCCGGCGCGTCCATACGGAGTCCTGGTCTTCTCGAGGACCACCGCCACCGGCGCCATCGCGTTGCGTGCCGGGGTGCCGAACACCAGGCACACATAGTCGGCGCCCGGGATAAATTCCTGGACCAGTTGCCCCGCCGGCATGTTCTTCCAGCTAACGGAGTCGGTTCCGGCCAGCAGGTGGACACCATGGGAGCCTTTGAAGACCCGCGGCTTGACCACCACGGGGCCGCTGAGGCCGGCGAGGGAAGCCGGCGCGGCGGCGAGGTCGCCCGGAACCGCGAACCGGGGCACCGGGATGCCGGCCGCTTGCAGCGCCCAGGTGGTGAACAGGTGGTCGTTGGCGAGGGCCACCGCGGCGGGGTCGGCCACGATGATCCGCACATCCTGGGCGAATCCGGCGCGGGCCGCGGCCAGGACCGGGAGTTCCACGGTGAGGGTCGGAATGATGACGTTGATGGCTTCGCGGTCCACCACCCGGCGCAGGTCCAGGACCATGTCCGGGTTCGTCGCCGGCAGGAGCCTGACCGCGGCGGCGGGAGCCTCCCCGGCCTGGCGGGTGTCGGCACGGGCGTCGGAGCCGAGGTACGGGAGGCCCCGGGCTTCGAGCTGGGCCGCGACGGCCCGTCCGGCGGCGCTTGTAATCCCGGTAACGAGTATGCGCGGGCCCACGATTGCTCCATTCCGCCGTCACCGGCCGGACCGCGGCTGCGGCTCCGACCGTTCCAGCCACCGATTCCCAGACAGCTTGTTGATGGACAGACGAGTCGATTCCGGGACTGCTTGATTCACACATTGCTCGAATCACCTGCAGCTCCGGCCGACTCGTCGGACCTAATCCCCCCAGTAAACGGAGAAACGTCCCGGCAGACACGAGTGGGCTGTACCCGAAACTGGAGCCCGCCACTACTCGCCCGGGCCGCGGTCCGGTTACGGAACATGACGACGGCGGCGGTGCGGGCCGGCGTCGCAGGTGTTACGTTTTTGGGGAGTAATGAGAACCGGTGCCAAGCCCTGACTGGCCGGTCGGCAACCCTCCCTTTCGCGGCGGGGTGCCTCAGGTGAATACTCGGCAATCGAGAATTCGAGCTGCAAGCGTGAAAGAGGAGATCCGTCGTGACCGACACGTCAATACCCACAACAGCCGCACCCGGCACAGCACCCGGTACCGCACCCGGGGGCGAGGAGAGGCTGGCCTACCGCCTGTTCACCGGGGCGGATGACCGCGCCTTTTGCGAGCGGGTGTCAGCCGCCCTGGCCGAGGGTTACGTGCTGCATGGAAGCCCCGCCGCCAGCTTCAACGGAAGCACCGTGATCGTGGCGCAGGCGCTGGTCCTGCCGGCCGCGATTGCCAGTGCGGACGCCGCCGTGGCCAATGCGGTTGATGAGCTCGACGCCGACGAATTTGGCGCCGACGGGGCCTTCGCGGGCCACGCATGAGCTACGCCGGAGACCTCAGCCCGCAGGAGGCGTGGGCCAAGCTGGAGGCCGGAGCCATCCTGGTGGATGTCCGGACCGAGGGCGAATGGGCCCACATCGGCATCCCGGACACCGCGGCCGCGGGCGAGAGCCGCAACGATCCGCTCTTCATCCAGTGGAACCTCGCCGGCGGCACGCCGAACCCGCACTTCGTGGAACAGCTAAGGCAGCAGGCGCCGGAGGACACCGCCGTCGAACTGGTGTTCCTTTGCCGTTCCGGGGCCCGGTCGATCGCGGCCGCGACGGCCGCGACGGCCGCCGGCTACACCTCGTACAACGTCCTTGAGGGCTTCGAAGGCGAGACCGACCGCTTTGGCGAACGCACCGTCAATGGCTGGAAGAACCGCGGCCTGCCCACCAACCTCGGAAAGATCTAAGTGACTTTCAATCCCGACGCCGCCGGCTGGGCGGCCGACACCCAGGCCGTCCGTGGCGGCCTTGACCGCACCGGCTTCCAGGAAACCACCGAGCCGATCTTCCTCAATTCAGGATTCGTCTACGAGTCCGCGGCCGCCGCCGAGCGCGCCTTCACCGGTGAGGACGAGCGCTTCGTCTACTCCCGCTACGGCAACCCCTCCGTCGCCACCTTCCAGGAGCGGCTCCGGCTGCTCGAGGGAACGGAGGCGTGTTTCGCGACGGCGTCCGGCATGTCCGCCGTCTTCACCGCCCTGGGCGCGCTGTTGGCGGCCGGCGACCGGGTGGTCGCGGCCCGCTCGCTGTTCGGCTCGTGCTTCGTGATCCTGAACGAAATCCTGCCGCGCTGGGGTGTCGAGACGGTCTTCGTGGACGGCCCGGACCTGGAGCAGTGGAAATCCGCGCTGTCCGAGCCGACCACGGCGGTGTTCTTCGAGTCGCCGTCGAACCCGATGCAGGAAATCGTGGACATCGCCGCCGTGAGCAAACTGGCGCACGCGGCCGGCGCCACGGTGGTGGTTGACAACGTCTTCGCCACCCCGCTGCTCCAGCGCTGCGGCGACCTCGGCGCGGACGTGGTGGTCTACTCCGGCACCAAGCACATCGACGGCCAGGGCCGCGTCCTGGGCGGGGCCATCCTGGGCACCAAGGAATTCATCGACGGGCCCGTCAAGCAGCTCATGCGGCACACCGGTCCGGCCCTTTCGGCGTTCAACGCCTGGGTGCTCACCAAGGGCCTGGAGACCATGGCCCTGCGCGTCAACCATTCCTCGGCCTCCGCGCTGCGGCTGGCCGAATGGCTCGAGGGACAGCCTGCGGTCGGCTGGGTAAAGTACCCGCTGCTGCCGTCCCACCCGCAGTACCCGCTCGCAGTGCAGCAGATGAAGGCCGGCGGGACCGTGCTCACCCTGGAGCTGCAGCCCTCCCCCGGGCGCACGGCGAAGCAGGCCGCGTTCGCACTCCTGGACGCGCTGCGGATCATCGACATCTCCAACAACCTGGGCGATGCCAAGACGCTCATCACGCACCCGGCCACCACCACGCACCGCGCGATGGGCCCGGAAGGCCGCGCGGCGATCGGGCTCAGCGACGGCGTGGTCCGGCTCTCGGTGGGCCTGGAGGACGTCGATGACTTGATCCGCGACCTCGGCCAGGCGCTCAAGCAGGTCTAGGGCTTCCGCCGCACCCGCAACTGTTGCGGGCTCCCGGTCAGGCCGGGCGCAACCGGCCCAGGGCCGAACGATTGTCTGCCGGCCCCTCGGTGGCGGGCCCCTCGGTGGTCAGTTCGATGGCCCGCTCGACGACGGCGGGCAGGCCGCCGGCCCGGAACGGGCCGCGCTGCAGCTGCGAACCGGTACCCTCTGCCAGAATCCGCTCGACGCCCTCGCGCGCCAGCTCCAGCTCGCCCTGTTCCTCAAGCACCGGGGCCACGAAGTCCACGAGCGCCCTGACCACGTCCGCGGCCGGGGCCGGGGTGAAGGTTCCGAAGTCCAGGAGCTCCCCGCGCAGTCCGCAATTGCTGGCCTGCCAGGCGGCCATCCGCAGCAGCAGCGTGGGCACCGGGGCGGGATCGACGCCGTCGTTCCATTCCCGGGCGGCCGACTCCACGAGGGCGCGCACCAGTACGGCAATCAGGGCAGCATCCTCGGCCCGCAGGCAGACATCCGCGACCCGGATCTCCACGGTGGGATGCTGCCGGGCCAGCCGCGCGTCGAAATAGACCATCCCCTCATCCATCAGGACGCCGCTTTCGACCAGCCGGGTGACCACGCGGCGGTAGATGGGCAGGCTGCCGAAGATCATCGTGGGACCCGAGCCCGGCCAGCGGTTCCAGGCCTGGGTGCGGTAGCTTTCGAATCCGGTCTCGGCCCCATTCCAGTAGGGGGAATTCGCGCTGAGTGCTATCAGCACGGCCAGCTTGTCGCGGATCCGGTCCATTACCGCCACGCCCTCCTCCGGGGACTCCACAAAGGTGTGGACGTGGAGGCCGCAGGTCAGTTGGTTCCGGACGGTGAGCCCGAAGCGCTGCTGCATGGTCATATAGCGCGGATTCGGCGTCAGGTGGGTGGCGGAGCCTTGGGGCGACGTGGCCAGGGCCGCGACGCGCCCGCCGTGCGCCCGGGCGGCCTGGTCCGCAAGGGACCGGCCACGCCTGAGCTGCCGGAGCAATTCCGTGTACTCCAGGCACGGATGCGTCTGGGTCTCGATCTGTTCGAGCTTGAGCTCGTAGCTGAAGTCGGCGCCTTCGTGGACCGGTTTCTGTGCCGGGAGAACCCTGGCGGCTCCCTGTTGCGGCGGCACCAGACTCGGCAGCATGAGGTCAGCGAGGGCAAGCAGCATCCCCGATTCGGGGTCCACTATCAGCAGTTCTTCCTCCACGCCGAAGGTGCGCATGAATCTATTGTGCGTCAGGATCCGCCGAAACGCCCCACACCAACGCGGGGCTCAGTCTTGGAAATACTCGATCTTCGCCCCGATGGTGTTCAGCCGCTCGGCCAGGTCCTCATAGCCGCGTTCAATGACATAGATGTTCCGCAGCTCCGAGACGCCGCGGGCCGCCAGCATGGCCAGCAGCAGGCAGGCGGCGGGGCGGAGGGCCGGCGGGCAGCCCACCTCGGCCGCACGCCACTTGCTGGGCCCGTTGACGTAGATGCGGTGCGGATCGAGCAGCTGGACCTGGGCGCCGAGCTTGTTGAGCTCGGTCAGGTAGATGGCCCGGTTCTCGTAGACCCAGTCATGGATCATGGTCTGGCCGTGGGCGTTGGCGGCGATCACCGCGAAGAAGGGCAGGTTGTCGATGTTCAGCCCGGGGAAGGGCATGGGGTGGATCTTGTCCTCCGGCGCCCGCAGCTCCGAAGGCTTGGTGGTGACGTCCACCAGGCGGGTGCGGCCGTTGCGGGCAAAGTACTCCCCGGAAACTTCGAGCCGCTGGCCCATCTGCTCGAGCGTGGCGAGTTCGATTTCCATGAACTCGATCGGGACGCGGCGGATGGTGACTTCCGAGTTCGTCACGATGCCGGCGGTGATGAGGCTCATCGCCTCGATGGGGTCCTCGGACGGGAAGTATTCGATGTCGGCGTCGATCGACGGGCGGCCGGTGATCTTCAGCGTGGTGGTGCCAACCCCGGCGATGTCCACGCCGAGCATCTGCAGGTAGAAGCACAGATCCTGCACCATGTAGTTCGGGCTGGCATTGCGGATGATGGTGGTGCCACGGCGGTGGGCTGCGGCCATGATGGCGTTCTCGGTGACGGTGTCGCCGCGTTCGCTGAGCACGAAGGAGCGGTCGTGACCGTCCGACGGCGGCGCCTGCACCGCGTAGAACCCGGACTTCGCCTCCACGCTAAGGCCGAACTGGCGCAGTGCCTGCATGTGCGGCTGCACGGTGCGGGTGCCGAGGTCGCAGCCGCCGGCGTAGGGCAGCCGGTAGGTGTCGGCCTCGTCCAGCAGCGGGCCCAGGAGCATGATGACGCTGCGGGTCCGTCGGGCCGCCTCCACATCCATGGAGGCCAGGTCCAGGACGGCGGGGCGGCGGATCTGGAGGTCGTTCGCGTTGAGCCAGGTGCACTCGACGCCGATGCTGGTCAGCACCTCCACGATCCGGTTGACTTCCTCGATCCGGGCAAGCCTGCGCAGCGTGGTGGTGCCGCGGTTGATGAGGCTGGCGCACAACAGCGCGACGCCGGCATTCTTGCTGCTGTTGACGTCCACCGCGCCGGCGAGGGTGCGGCCGCCCTCGACGCGCAGGTGGGTCATCTGGGGCCGGCCCACCTTGACGATGCTGTGCCCGACGATCGCCTCCAGGCGCTGGATCATCTTCAGGCTCAGGTTCTGCTTGCCCTGTTCCATCCGGGCGATGGCGCTCTGGCTGGTGCCCAGCTCGGCGGCGAGTTGCCCCTGGGTCCAGCCCTTGGCGCCGCGCGCCTCGCGAAGCAGGATGCCTACGTGTTCAGCAGTCGGTTGAGTCATGCTCCCGAAAATATCACGCATGATTTATAAACCACGGCAATTCCGGCCGGAATGGCGCCAATCTCACACGGATACCCACGCCATGCGATAACCGGCAGGCCGCCGGAACTCCCGGGCCGCCCCGCCGGAACTCCCGGGCTGCCCGGCCGGCGGCGCCGGTCTACTGGCGGGTGAGGAAGACGAGGTTCCAGGTGCCCGCGCCGAGGGCCGCGGCGACGGCGGCGGCGGCGATGCCGAGCCCGCCCAGCAGCACCCAGGCATCGAGTCCGCTGAACGTGGAGGGCCGGGCCCAGGTCCGGGCGGCACCGCCGAAGCCGCGGGCCTCCATGGTTACCGCGAGCCGCGAGGCGCTCCGGATCGCCTGCACCAGCAGGCCGAAACTCTGGCCCAGCGTGGCGCGGAACCGCTGATAGGGGTTGCCGCTCGAGCCCACGCCGCGGGCCCGCCGGGCCATACCGATGGTCTGCCATTGCTCGGCCATGATTCCGACGAGCCGCATCGCGGCCAGGGTGCCCAGGACGAACCGGTGCGGCAGTTTCGCGTTCTGGGCCAGGGCGTCGGCCAGGTCCGTGGGGTCGGTGCAGCTCATCAGCAGCACCGCGGGCAATGCGATCGCGAGCCCGCGGAGCATGAAGCCGATCCCCAGCTGCAGGGAACCGGCGCTGACGGACCAGATCCCCGCATCGAGCAGGACGGGTCCGGAATCGGGCGCCAGGATGGCCGTGCTCCAGCCGCCCAACGCCGCCGCGAGGATCAGCGGCCAGCCGCGCTGCCACAGCAAGGCCACAGTCAGGCCCGCCAGCGGCAGGAGCAGCAGTTCGAACGCCAGCGCCACCGACGCCGACACCCAGTCAATGGAGAGCGCCAGGACCATGGTGATCAGGGTGACCGCCGTGAACTTGGCGAGTGGGTTGGCTCGGGTCAGCAGCGCATGGTTGCCGCGCAGGCTCAGAGCGTCCCTCAAGGCGAGGCCCCCTCCTGCAGCTCAAGATCCGGGCCGGGAGCGTCCGCGGCGGCGGTTTCCCGTGGCCGGAGGCGGAGTTCGGCACCGCCGAGGACGGCGCTGAATTCGGCGTCGTGCGTCACGGACACGACGGCGGTGCCGGCGTCGAGGAGCTCGGAGAGGAACGAGGCGAGTTCGGCCCAGGTATTGGCATCCTGGCCGAAGGTGGGCTCGTCCAGGACCAGCACCTGGGGGTGCGCCGCCAGCACAGTGGCTACCGAAAGTCGCCGCTTCTCGCCGCCGGAGAGCGTGTAGGGGTTGGCGTCCACAAGCTCCGTCAGCCGCAGCCGCTCCAGCAGTTCGTCCACGCGGTCTTCGCCGTAGCCGAGGTGGCGCGGGCCGAACATGAGCTCGTCGAGGACCTTGCCGGTAACGAACTGGTGCTCGGGTTCCTGGAAGACGGTTCCGATCCTGGCGATCAGCTGCTGGGCCTTCCACCGGTAGGGATCGGGTCCGGCGCCGTCGCGTACGCGGCCACTGGAGCGACCGCTGGAGTGACCGGTGGCGGGGCTGCTCAGCTCCGCCGTGGCCGAGACTGTTCCCGCGACGGGCCGCAGGAGACCGGCCAGCGTCAGCGCCAGGGTGGACTTCCCTGTGCCGTTCTGTCCGGTGATGGTCAGCGCCTCGCCGGCGCGGACCCGGACCGAGACCCCGGACTGGACCGGACGCGGCGCGATGGTGCGGAAGCCGTCGCGCAGCCCGGCCCGCCGCGGCCGTTCGCGGGACACCGCGAGCGCGTCGGCCGCGAGCAGAGTCTGTCCCGCGCCCCGCGCCGGTGTCCGCATCCGCGTCGCCGGGACGTAGCCCGGCACCCAGACGCCCGCACAGATGAGCATGTCCCGCGCCTCGGCCAGGACCCGGTCCGGCGGTCCGTCAATCAAGACCGCGGAGTCCGTGGCGGACTCTGGCTGCAGCACCACGATCCTGTCCACCAGGTCTTTCCAGACCCCCACCCGGTGCTCCACGACCACCAGCGTGGCGCCTGTCTTGTCCAGGCAGCGGCCCACAGCGTCGCGGACCTCCAGGACGCCCGCGGGGTCGAGGTTGGCGGTCGGCTCGTCGAGCAGCAGCAGCCCTGGCCGCATCGCGAGGATCCCGGCGAGCGCCAGCCGTTGCTTTTGGCCGCCGGAGAGGGCCGCCGTCGGGTGGTCCAGCGGCAGCTGTCCCAGCCCGACGTCGTCGAGGGCCTCTCGCACGCGCGGCCAGATCTCCGCCGCCGGGACGGCGAGGTTCTCCGCCCCGAAGGCGACGTCGTCGCCGAGGCGGGAGAGCACCACCTGCGTTTCCGGGTCCTGCTGCACCAGCCCGGCGCGGCCGCGCTGCGCCCGTGGCGCGGCACCGTCGATCAGGAGGCTGCCGGTCTCGTCTGCATCTTCGGCGTCGCCGGAGTCGCCGGAGTCGCCAGCCGCGCCGGCGCCGGCCGCGCCGTCGCCCAGAACGCCGGCCAGGGCGTGGAGCAGCGTCGACTTGCCGGCGCCGGAGGGCCCCAGCAGGAGCACGCGCTCCCCCGGCTGGATGTCCAGGTCAAGGCCGCTGACGGCGGGCCTGGTTCGTCCGGCATGCCGCCAGCCCCAGCCGCGGGCCGTGACGGCGGCCGGCCGGACGCCCGGTGAAGATCTCATGATTCTCTGCAGGATTCAGCGACGGGGCTCAGGAGAAGACGGGCTCCGTGGCGGCCTTGCGGGAGGCAAAGGAGCCCAGCACTCCGGTTTTCGCCAGGCCGCGGGTGGCGAGCCAGGCCAGTCCGCCGGCAATCACTGCGCCGGAGATCGTGGTGAAGACGATGTAGGCGAGCTTGTCGCCGGCTTCGTAGGCGATGTTCCAACCCCACGGCAGGAAGGAATCGTTCAGGCCGCAGAAGAGGCCCGCGCCGGCGCCGGCCAGCACGGAGACGGGCAGGTTGAACTTCTTGTAGAGGAAGGCCGCGAAGACCAGTTCGGCGCCGAGGCCCTGCAGGATGCCGGAGATCAGCACCGTGGTGCCGTACTGCGAACCCATGATGAGCTCGCCGGTGGCCGCGACGGTTTCGCAGAAGAGCGCGGCGCCCGGCTTGCGGATGATGAGCATGCCCAGCACTGCCGGGATCATCCAGCCGCCGGCGTAGAGTCCGCTCAACGGCGGGTAGACCGCGTTGACCGGAGTCGAGATCAGGTTCGCGCCCTGGGACCAGGCCCAGAAAATGACGCCGCCGGCAACGGCGATCAACGCGGCCACCACAATGTCCACCACGCGCCAGCTGTAGTTGCGCCGGGCGGATGAACGGCTGGCGGAACCATGCTGTGCTGAAATATCTGTCATGTCGTCCTCCTGAGGAACAGGAGGGGAGGGTGCGCCGGCCGGTCTCGGCTTCCGCCGCCCTCCGCGCATCCTGAGAACTCGACTCCCTTGCGCCGGTACTAACCGGATCAGGTTCGAGGGTCTGCGGCTGTCCGCACTCTCAGCGCCCACCAAAGGTTTCCCCGGATTGTTCCGGCGATGCCCGACGGCGGCGCTCCCCTGTCGTAATTATTTTCGCCCTTGTGGGCTGGCTCAGTTTACACCCGGACGGCCGGGATTTCAGTGGTGTGCCGTCACAATCGTGGACCGGACGGCGGCAGTCCCGGCGGCCCGGAAAACCCTCTTGGTAGAGTCGTCGTGCCGGACCCCCGGACCCGCCAGCGGGCGGCCTCGTCACCCACCGGAAAGCTGGAATATTTTGTCGCACACACCGGTCACCCAAGATCCCTCCGGGGAATACGATCCCGACTCCAATGAGCCGCAGCCGCGGGGTTCCCTGGCGGCGCTCATTGGCCGCGTGCTGGCCGAGATAGAGGCGCTCCAGTTCGCGTCGTTCAGCAAGGATGACGCCCTGGACCTCGGGCTCCTCCTTGTCGAGCTGGGCAGGCAACGCTCGCTGCCCATCGCCGTCGACATCACCAAAGGCGAGCAGGTGCTCTTCCACGCCGCGCTGGACGGCGCCACACCGGACAATGAGCGCTGGATCAACGCCAAAAAGCGCACCGCCATGCGGTACGAGGTCCCGTCCCTGCTGGTGGGCCTCCGGGCCCGCGCCGCCGGCGGAAGGATCGAGGACAACGCCTGGTGGGATCAGTCGGAGTTCGCCGCCCACGGCGGGGCGTTTCCCATCTACGTGCGCGGCACGGGCGCCGTCGCCGTCGTCACCGTCTCCGGCCTGCCCCAGAAGGCGGATCACGAACTCGTGGTCGAGGCCCTGCGGATGGTCCTCACCCCGGAACGCTAGGCTAGGGGAAAACCGTTCCCGTCCCAAGGAGACCGAAGAATGAACATCCTCATCAAGCTGCTCGGCACCGGCGTCAGCCTCCTGGCCGGCTTTGCCGGCACCAAGCTGGTGGACACCATGTGGGAAAAGTCCACGGGCAACAAGCCGCCCAAGGGCCAGGAGGACGACGTTCCCACCACCCTGCGCTCGGCCCTGACATTCGCCCTGATCTCCGCCTCGGTCAGCGCCATCATCCAGGTGCTCGCCAACCGCGGCACCCAGCGCGCGATCACCCGCTTCGCCAAGACCCAGGACGTCGTCTGACCTGACCCGACCGGCCGCGGCGCCCGCCGCGGCCGTCGAATGCCCCGGACGGGTCCGCCTGGCCGGACGGGGCTCAGCGGTCGTCGTCGTCCGCTCCGTGCGTGGCCGCCTGCTGGGCGGCCTTCTGGACTACCGCCTCGAGCTCGTCGGAGCTCAGCAGCTCCGGGTGCAGGTGCTTGGTCCGGTAGCCGGCCCGACCCACCATGTGAGCGGACACGGGGACGGTGAGCAGCTGGAAGAGCCAGGCCACCAGCAGGACGGGCCACACCGACCAGGTGCGCATCTGCAGGCCAAGGGCCGCCAGCAGCAGGAACAGGCCGAGGACCTGCGGTTTGGTGGCCGCGTGCATCCTGCTCATGAGGTCCGGGATTCGCAGCAGCCCGATGGCGGCCGCGAGGGACATCAGGGCTCCGGTCACCATGAACACGGCAGAGACGGCGTCGATCACTGTGTCAGGATTCACGGACGCCCTCCCGCCTGTCGGCCACGAACCGGGCCACGGTGACCGAGCCGACGAATCCGATCAGGGAAATCGCAACGAGCAGCATCAGGTTGTTCAGGTGCCGGTTGGCGGCCATGTCGATGCACAGGGCCGCGCCGAAGATGGCCAGCAGCACGTCGGCGGCCAGAACCCGGTCCAGCAGCGAGGGCCCCCGCGCGATCCGGACGATCGCCCCCGCGGCGGCCAGGGACAGTACGACGGCGGTCACCGTCAGGACGGTCTGCATCATGCGGCGGTCTCCTGTGTCAGGGCGGAAAGTTCGGCTTTGGTCCCCATGATCCGGATCAGCCCGGCCTCGGTGTCCCGGACCTCTTTGCGCAGCTTGGCCGCGTCCTCGGCATTGCGGACGTTGATGCCGTGGATGTAGAGCGTGGACGTCGACCTGTCCACCTCCACCACGAGGGACCCGGGAATCAGCGAGATCACGTGCCCGGTGGCCGTGACCAGGAGGTCCGAATGGCTTCGGAGCGGCACGGCTACGACTGCGCTGACCACGTTGGGGCCGCGGACCACGGCCAGGTACAGGACCTGGAAGCTTGCCGCGACGACTTTTCCGAGGAAGATGAGGGCGAACGGCACGGCGCGGAGCACGTTGAAGCGGCCGCCGAGTTCCACCGGGGGCAGATAGAAAATGCGCGCCACGAGCACCGCGATGAGGGCGCCGAAGAGGAGATTGCCCGGGCTGAAGTTCTGCCAGAGCGCGCCCCAGACAAAGACGAGCCAGACCAGCAGCGGCAGTTCCTGGCGCAGCGAGATCCTTTTCCGGTTCATTTTCCGCCGCCCTCCCGGACCTGCACCGGGTGGAGCGACGGGGGCACCGGCGGCACGGGCGCGTCCGGGCCGAGCACGGCCTGGATGTAGGAGGTCCGGTCCAGCATCTCCTGGGCGGACTGGTCGGCCACCCTGAACAGCGGCCCGGCAAAGACCGTCAGGGCCACGCCAAAGACCACCAGGCCCAGGGTGGAGCCCACCATGGTGCGGGGCAGCAGGGTCACATTCGTCTTGCCGGCCCGGTCACCCGTGGCGGAGTCGGCCGGCGCTGCCAGGAGCACCGGATCGGGGTGTTCGGCGTCCCCGGGCTTGCGCCAGAACGCCCGGTTCCAGACCCTCGCGATCGCCAGCAGGGTCAGCAGGCTCGTCAGCACGCCGCCGATCACCAGGGCGTAGGCCAGCGGCGTCCCCAGTTCCACGCCTGCCTGAAGCAGCCCCAGCTTGCCCAGGAAACCCGAGAACGGCGGGATTCCGGCGAGGTTCATGGCGGGAATGAAGAACAGGACCCCCAATACCGGGGAGAGCTTGGCCAGTCCTGCCACGCGGTCCATGGACGAGCTGCCGCCGCGGCGTTCAATCAGGCCGGTCACCAGGAACAGGCTGGTCTGGACAGTGATGTGGTGGGCCACGTAGAACACCGCGGCGCCCAGACCGGCCACGGTGGACATGGCCAGGCCGAACACCATGTAGCCAATATGGCTGACCAGGGTGAAGGACAGGAGCCTCTTGATGTCACTTTGGGCCAGGGCGCCGAGGATGCCCACCACCATGGTCAGCAGCGCCGCGACCATGAGCGGGGCGTTGAGCGCATCCCCCGGGAATAGCAGCGTTTCCGTGCGGACCATCGCATAGACGCCCACCTTGGTCAGCAGCCCGGCAAACACCGCGGTGACCGGGGCCGGGGCGGTGGGGTAGGAGTCAGGGAGCCAGAAGGACAGCGGGAAGACGGCGGCCTTGATGCCGAAGGCCACCAGCAGCATGACGTGCAGCAGCGTCCGGGTGCCCTGGTCGAGGTCGCCGAGCTTGATGGCGAGGTCCGCCATGTTGATGGTTCCGGTGGCGCCGTAGATCATGGCGATCGCGATCAGGAACAGCACCGAGGACACGACGGAGACCACCACGTAGGTCACGCCGGCCCGGATGCGCGGGCCTGTCCCGCCGAGTGTGATGAGCACGTAGCTGGCCGTCAGCAGGATCTCGAAGCCCACGTAGAGGTTGAAGAGGTCTCCGGTGAGGAAGGCGTTGGACACCCCGGCCACGAGGATCAGGTAGGTCGGGTGGAAGATCGAGACCGGCGCGTCGCGGTCGCCGTCGGCCATGCCCTGTCCCGTTGCGTAGATCAGCACCGCAAGGCTCACGGCCGAGGACACCACGAGCATGAGGGAGGAGAACTGGTCCACCACCAGCACGACGCCCCACGGCGGCAGCCAGCCGCCGATGTTCACCGCGGCCGTGCCGCCATCCCAGACGGAGGCCAGCAGCCAGCATTCCAGCAGCAGTGTCAGCGTCAGCACGGCGATGCTGACCGCGCGCTGGACCCTGGGGTGATGGATGAGCAGAAAGGTCAGGGCGGCGCCCAGGATGGGGAGTACGACGGCGAGCGGGGCAAGGCTGGTGATGTTCACTCTCCGCCTCCTTCCGGGCTAGGGTCAACGTTGAGGGAACCGGGCTGTTCTTCAGAGGCGGCCTTGTCGGCCCGCACGGGGCGGTCACCGGACATGACCGTGGCCAGCGGGAACTCCGACGTCTCGACCGGGATCACGGAGTCGTCCTCGGCATCGAAGCTTGGCGTTTCCGCGACGCGGCGGTCCTCGGCGTCGTCCTGGATTTCATCCTGGCGGGCCAGGACCCAGGTGCGGTAGATGATGCCCAGCATGAACGCCGTGACGGCGAAGGAGATCACGATCGAGGTCAGGATCAGGGCCTGCGGCAGGGGGTCGTTGTAGTCCCCCGCCGGGGTGTCCTTGTCGAAGAGCGGCGCCAGCCCGGCGTAGCCGCCGGTGGCGAGGATCAGCAGGTTCGTGGCGTTGGCCAGCAGCATGAGGCCCAGCAGGACCCGGGTGAGGCTGCGTTCGAGGAGCAGGTAGATGCCACAGGCGTAGAGGGCGCCCATGACCGTCAGCAGGGTCAGGTTGACGCTCATGTTCTCCCCTTGGCAGTGGTTTCCGCGTCGGCGGACTCGTCGGCGGAGTCGGCGGGGACCCCGCCCGGGAATCCTCCGCTGTCCTGGTCTTCGGCGGCCCCCTCTTCGGTCGTCTCGGGTTGCTCTTCGAAGTGCTCGTCGATCTCCGCGCCGAGGCTGCGCAGCACATCCAGGGCCAGTCCGACGACCACGACGTAGACACCGATGTCGAAAATGGTCGAGGTGACGAACTTGATGTCGCCGAAGACGGGCAGCCACAGCTCCACGATGGCGCTCTGGAACACTTCGCCGCCCAGCAGCAGCGGCGTCATTCCGGCGGCAGCCGCCGTGGCCAGGCCGATCCCCAGCAGGGTGCCGGCGCCGACGGGTGTCGCTTCGCGCAGTTCGAAGCGGCCGCCGGCCAGGTAGCGGATGGTCAGGGCGAGGCCGGCGGTGAGGCCGCCGGCGAAGCCGCCGCCGGGCAGGTTATGGCCGGCGAGGAGCAGATAGATGGAGAACACGATCATCGAGTGGAAGATGAGGCGGGTGACCACCTCGAAAATGATCGAGCGGCGTTCGGGTGCCAGGGTCCGGCCGGCCACCAGCCAGGCGTCGCGAGTGGCGGCAGCGAACCGCCGGTTCATCGCCAGGGCGGCGTCTTCCCTGGTGCTGCCCCTGGCCCCGGTCCGCCGGCCCACGGTCCCTTCCGCGACGCTCGCGGATGTCCGGATGCGGTCACCGCGGCCGCGGACGAAGATGAGGCTGGCCACGCCGGTGGCGGCCAGGGCCAGGACCGAGATCTCGCCAAAGGTGTCCCAGGCCCGGATGTCCACAAGGGTCACGTTGACGACGTTGAGTCCGCCGCCGCCCTCATAGGCCAGTTGCGGGAACTGCAGGGAGACCGGCGGCGCCACCCGGGCGCCGAGGGCGTGGATGGCCACGAAAATCATGGTGACGCCGAATGCCAGGCCGATCACCACGCGGATGACCCTGTACTTGCCGCCGGTGCGGTCCCGCAGCCCCGGCGGAAGGCTCCGCATGGCCAGCACGAACGCCACCAGGATCATGGTTTCGACCAGCATCTGGGTCAGGGCGAGGTCCGGGGCTCCCTGCAGGGCGAACATCATGGCAATCCCGTAGCCGGTGACGGACACCATCAGGACGGCCAGGAACCGTTTGTTGGCGCGCACCGCGGCCAGCGCCCCGATCACGATTCCGGCGCCGGCCACCAACTGCAGCGGCGAGCCGGGATCGATGACATAGAGACCGGGCGGCAGCGGTTTGTTGGCCAGCAGCAGCGCCGTCAGCGGCAGGACGAACGCCACGGTCAGGATGACGGACAGGTAGAAGAAGAGCGAACCTCGCTGGGTCCGGCCGGTGATCCATACCGCGGTGTCGTCCAGGGCGCCGATCGTCAGCTGGTAGGCACGGTCGCTGTCGATCCAGCCCGGCACCAGCGCCTGCAGCCGGGCCACGGCGTTGCGGCCGTAGAACATCGCCAGGCCCAGGACGAACGTCACTGCGGTCAGGCCCAGGGCCGGGGTGATGCCGTGCCACAGCGCCAGGTGCCCGGGCGGGGCCTCGGAGCCGTGCACAAAAAGCTCCGCGTAGGGCTGGATCCAGGCGTCAACGGTGGCAGGCCACAGCCCGTAAAGGATTGTGAGGAGGCTCAGGATCGCCGGTGCGGCGAGGAACGCCGGTTTGACCGGTTTGAAGGCCGTGGGCTCCACGCCGGGCTTGAGGGCGAAGGCTCCCCACATGAACCTGGCGCTGTAGGCGAAGGTCAGGATGGAGCCCAGGACCACACCGGCCAGGAGCCAGGGTCCGGTCCCGGTCTCCGACTTGTACTGGAGGAAGGCCTCGAACACCGATTCCTTGGCGACGAATCCGGCCAGCGGGGGCACGCCCGCCATCGAGGCCGCGCCGATCGCCGCGACGACCGCCAGTGCCCTGGCCGATCCGTAGACGCCGGAGAGCTCGCGGATGTCCCGGGTCCCGGACTGGTGGTCGATGATGCCCACCACCAGGAAGAGCGTGGCCTTGAACAGCCCGTGCGCCAGGAGCAGGGCTATTCCGGCGAGTGCCGCGTCGGGGGTGCCGAGGCCCACCACCATGGTCATGAAGCCCAGCTGGCTCACGGTGCCGTAGGCGAGGATGAGCTTGATATCTGTCTGCCGGAGGGCCCGGTAGCCGCCCACCAGCATGGTGGCCAGGCCCAGGCCGAGCACGATCGGCAGCCAGGCCGCGGTGTCCGCGAATCCGGGGGCCAGCCGGGCCACAAGGTAGATCCCGGCCTTCACCATGGCCGCGGCGTGCAGGTAGGCGCTCACGGGAGTGGGGGCAGCCATTGCGCCGGGGAGCCAGAAGTGGAACGGCACCAGGGCGGATTTGGTGATCGCACCGATCAGGATGAGGACGACGGCGGCGTTCACGACCCCGCCTGCGGGGCCGGCGACCAGGGTGGGAGCCAGGTCCATGATGGCCTGGATCCGGTAGGTTCCGGCCGTCGAACCGAGCATGATGAGCCCCACGAGCATGGCCAGGCCGCCGGCGGTGGTCACCACGAGTGCCTGCAACGCCGAGCGCCGCGCGGACAGCCGGGTGCGGGCGTAGCCGATCAGCAGGTAGGACAGCACTGTGGTCAGTTCCCAGAAGATGAACAGCAGCAGAAGGTCATCAGCGGTAACGAGGCCGAACATCGCCCCGGCGAAGGCCAGGAGCTGGGCGCCGAATCCGCCGAGGTAGTCGTCCTTGTCCTTGAAGTAGCGGGCGCAATAGACCAGCACCAGCGCACCCACCCCCAGCACCAGCAGGGACATGACCCAGGCCAGGGCGTCCATCCGGAACGCGAGTTCGAGCTGCAGCCCGGGAATCCAGGGGATGACTTCGGTAATCGCCCCGTCAGAACCTGAATAGACTGTGCCTGAATAGACTGCGTCGTGCTGCAGCGGCAGCCAGATAAAGGAGGCCGCGGGGACCGCGGCCAGGGCGAAGAACGAATTCCTGCCAAACTTTCGGAACAGCAGCGGGGCCACAGCAGCCACCGCAAAGTGCACGGCAAGGACTGTGATCACTGGTATCTCCGCAACGTCAGAAAGTCGATTGTCAGCAAGTTGGAGCAGGCGGGTCATTTGTTAGGTTCGGTGCCGTCAGTTTACCAAGCGTGTACAAATTCTTTTGGCCGGGACACCGGTCACTGAACAATTCGACGCAAATGTGAAGCCGGGGCTAAACCCTGCCTGGCAAAACCCCCTGCCGCTCCCCCTCGGAGGACGCCCGGGGCGGCTACGATTCTGGCTATGAACACTGCCGCCGCCCCAGAGGCCATGCGCCCCTCGGAACTGGAATCGGGAAGTCCCGTCCCGCACCGTGGCCGGATCCTCGCGTGGGCCTCGTGGGACTGGGGTTCGTCAGCCTTCAATGCCGTCATGACAACGTTCGTTTTCACCGTCTACCTGACCTCCAAGGCATTCGGCGGGGAGGACCAGGCCTCGGCAGTCCTGGGCGCCGCGCTGGCCGTCGCCGGCGTGGCCGTTGCCCTCCTGGCCCCGGTCACCGGGCAGCGCTCCGACACGGGTGGCCGGCGGAAGCTGTGGCTGGGGGTCAACACGGCCGCCGTCGTCGTCCTGACCGGGTTGTGCTTCTTTGTCTTCCCGCGGCCGGACTTCCTGATCCTGGGCGTCACGCTCATAGCACTGGGCAACGTCTTCTTCGAGTTTGCCGGGGTCAACTACAACGCCATGCTCACCCAGATCTCCACCCCGCGGAACATCGGCAAAGTGAGCGGCTTCGGCTGGGGAATGGGGTATCTCGGCGGCATCGTCGCGCTGCTGGTTGTGCTCCAGCTTTTTGTCCAGCCCAGCGTGAACTGGTTTGGTGCCTCCACCGCGGACAGCCTGAACATCCGGCTGGTGGCGGTGTTTTCGGCCCTGTGGTTCCTCGTCTTCGCACTGCCCGTGCTGTTCGCGGTCCCGGAGCTGCCGCGCTCGGACCGGGGCGCCGGACTGGGGTTCCTCGCCTCCTACGGCCTGCTCGTCCGGCGCATCAAGGCGATCTACCGGACCAGCCCGCACACCATCTACTTCCTCCTCGCGAGCGCCATCTTCCGGGACGGGCTGGCAGCTGTCTTCACCTTCGGCGGGGT
Organism: Arthrobacter sp. 01L42; assembly: GCF_056400005.1. Classification (NCBI taxonomy): domain Bacteria; kingdom Bacillati; phylum Actinomycetota; class Actinomycetes; order Micrococcales; family Micrococcaceae; genus Arthrobacter; species Arthrobacter sp. 01L42. Next base: position 67,624 of record NZ_JBFTSL010000015.1, read on the forward strand.
GATCGCGGCCGGCACCTTTGGCTTCGAGCTCAAGGACGTCATCTTCTTCGCGATCTTCGGGAATGTCGTGGCGGCCGCCGGCGCCATCCTCGGCGGCTTCCTGGATGACAGGATCGGGCCGAAGACCGTGATTATCGCGTCTCTGGCCGGCCTGCTGGTCGCGGGTACCGCGATCCTGGTCCTCGGCAACGGCAGTTACAAGTTCTTTGGCATGGCCTGGGCAGGGACCACCACGTTCTGGGTCTTCGGCCTGCTGCTGTGCCTCTTCGTGGGGCCGGCCCAGTCGTCCTCCCGCGCCTACCTCGCCAGGCTCGCCCCGCACGGCGAATCCGGCGAGCTCTTCGGCCTCTACGCCACCACGGGCCGGGCCGTAAGCTTCCTCGCCCCCGCGCTCTTCACGCTGTGCATCGCCGTCGCCGCACCCTTCGTAGCGGAGGGCGAGGCCCAGCGCTGGGGCATCCTCGGCATCATGGTGGTGCTGCTCGTGGGCCTGCTCGTGCTCCTGCCGGTCAAGGCCCCCGATCAGACCGAAATCGCGGTGGTCCCCGAGTCCTGAGGCGGCCGAATCAACGGTTCGCGCACTAGGCTGAGGGTATGAACGTGGATGAGACGGACCTCCCCGGCCTCGGCCGGCGCAAGGACTTCATGACTGCCTCCGGACGCCGGATCGGCGTTGTCGAATACCGCGAGGGCCAGACGGAACTCATCGTCTCGACCTGGGACGATCCTGACACCTGCCAGGCCTCTGTCCCGCTGACTGCGGATGAGGCCGCCGCCCTGGGCAACCTCCTGGGCGGCCAGCGCATCGCCATGCAACTCTCGGAAGCCCACCGGGAAATCCCGGGTATTGTCACGCGCCAGTTTTCGATCAGCGCTGAGTCACCCTTCCAGAACCAGCCGATGGGGAAGGCGTGCATCCGGACCCGGAGCGGGGTCTCGATCGTGGCTATCATGCGCGAAGGCGAGGTCGTGCCCTCCCCGGGACCCGACGTCGTTCTCCACCCCGGTGACCTCCTCGTTGCGGTGGGTACGCAAGAAGGCCTGGACACGGCGGCCGGCATCCTGCGCAACGGATAAGCCGGATGGATCCGCTCGCGCTGACCCTGATCGAGCTGGGGGCCGTCGTCTTCTGCCTCGGCCTGCTGGCCAGGTTGGCCGGGCGGATCGGCATGTCCCCCATCCCGCTCTATCTGGTGGGCGGGCTGTTCTTCGGGGCCGGGGGCCTGGTCAAGCTCGAAGGCATGCACGAGTTCGCGCACCTTTCCGGCGAGATCGGCGTAATTCTCCTGCTGCTTATGCTTGGGCTGGAATATACGGCGTCCGAGCTCGTCACCGGCCTGCGGCGGTCCTGGCAGGCCGGCGTCCTGGACCTGCTGCTCAATTTCCTGCCCGGCGCCGGGCTCGCGGTGATGCTGGGATGGGGCGTCGTGGGGGCCATGGTGATGGGCGGCGTCACCTACATTTCATCCTCCGGGATCGCCGCCAAGGTCATCACGGATCTTGGCCGGATCGGCAACCGGGAAACCCCGGTGGTCCTGTCCATCCTGGTGTTCGAGGACCTCGCCATGGCCGTGTACCTGCCGGTCCTGACCGCCACGCTGGCCGGCGTCAGCATCCTACTGGGGCTGCAGACGGTGGGGATCTCCCTGGCCGTCGTCAGCCTGGTCCTGGTGGTGGCCCTGCGGCACGGACACCACGTGTCCAAGGCCGTGCACAGCGAAAACTCCGAGGTTTTCCTGCTCAACCTGCTGGGCGCTGCACTTCTGGTCGCGGGGCTCGCGGCCGCGATGCAGGTTTCCGCAGCAGTGGGCGCCTTCATGCTCGGCATCGCGATTTCCGGCGCCACGGCACACAGCGCCACCCGCGTCCTGGAACCGCTCCGTGACCTCTTCGCGGCCATCTTCTTTGTGGTTTTTGGCCTCAACACCGACCCCCGGTCCATCCCCCCGGTCCTGGGCTGGGCCCTGCTGCTGGCCCTGGTGACGGCAGCCACCAAGGTGGTCACCGGGTACTGGGCGGCCAAGCGGGCCGGGATTGGCATTCCCGGCCGCTACCGCGCGGGCGCGGCCCTGATCGCACGCGGCGAGTTCTCGATTGTCATCGCCGGCCTGGCCGTTGCCTCCGGCGTGGTGCCCGCCGATCTGGCAGCCCTCGCCACCGCCTACGTTCTGATCATGGCGATCGTGGGGCCGCTGGCCGCCCGCTTTGTGGAGCCGCTGGTCCGGCTCCTGCGCCGTCCGGCACGGCGGCCTGCGTTCCGGACCTCGGGCCCGGCGTAACGCTGCCGCCCTGCGACTCAGCGCACTGGGTGCCCCGCCAGGAGGCCGGCTTGGCTGGCGCGGCCGTCCGGCCTGGCAGCCGTCCCGCCTAGATGTTGGTGAGGTGGAAATTCAGGTGGCTGCGGCTGGCCGTGGGCCCGCGCTGGCCCTGGTAGCGGTTGCCGTATTCCCCCGAACCGTACGGGTGCTCCGCGGCCGAGGACAGCCGGAAGAAGCACAGCTGGCCGATCTTCATACCGGGCCAGAGCTTGATGGGCAGCGTGGCCATGTTGGACAGTTCCAGCGTGACGTGGCCGGAGAATCCGGGATCGATGAAACCCGCCGTCGAGTGCGTCAGCAGGCCGAGCCGGCCGAGCGAGGACTTGCCCTCGAGGCGGGCCGCGATGTCATCCGGCAGCGTCACGGTCTCGTACGTGGAGCCAAGGACGAACTCCCCCGGGTGCAGGATGAACGGCTCGCCGGACTCAACTTCCACCAGGCGGGTCAGCTCGGGCTGTTCCTCGGCCGGGTCAATGTGGGCGTATTTGTGGTTGTCGAACAGCCGGAAGAACTTGTCGATCCTGACGTCCACCGAGGACGGCTGGACCATGTCGGGGTCGAAGGGTTCGAGGACAATCCGCTGGGAGTCAATTTCGGTTCGAATGTCGCGGTCAGAGATCAGCACAGGTTCAAAAATACCGCACGGGGCCCTGCCCGGCTTCATGATCGGGTGCAGCCGCCAAGTGTTACTCCAACGGGGCGTCTATTCCGTAGCGGGCATATCTTCGAGGAGGGACTTGAGCCGCTCGAGTTGGCCGACCTCGGCCTTCATCCGCCGGCGGAAGGGTTTAGTCAGGCGGGCAATGAACCCCCTGGGCTCGTAGTTCAGGGCGAATCGGACGCGGGTGCTGGGACCCTCGGTGCTCAGGTAGTAGCCGCCGTGCGGCCGGGCCGGCCCGACGATGACCTGGTACTGGATCTCAGCCCCCGTCCGGGCTTCGACGATTTCGAAGTCTGCGGCCACGGGTCGTCCGCCCGGTCCGGCGACCGTCTGCCGGTACACGGCACCTTTGGCGCCGGCGGCACCGGAGTGTAGTTCCACGCTCCGGACCCCCTCCCGCCAGAGTGGCAGGTGGCCCGGGTCCAGGAGGAAGTTGTACACGCTCATGGCGTCACGGTGGATGACGACGTCGTACTCTGCGAATGCCACGAAAATCCTTGCTTGGCGGACGGCAATGGGCGTAGCCCGCTTCCCCCACACTGCAGCTAACCAATTCAGGATATTCGCCCGGGCCGCCAGTACCGCGGCGGCTCCAGGTCCTTTACCGAAGAGTTACGAGTTTCCCGGACCGTAATCGGCTCCGCGGCTACGGCACAGCGGTACTCATTGGTCAGTCTCGGTCGCCTCGAGATTGGGCTTGCCGCCCTCGGGGCACCGAGGGCGGCCGGGTCGCCCGTTTGACGGAGATGGCCGCTCTGCGGAGCGGCATAGCGGCCATCTGTGGCAACGGAGGGTGCGCTGCCCTCGATTTCACCCGAGTGACCTGTTCGGAGAACGCCCGCGGCTGAGGTAATGTAAACCTCGTTGATCGGGACTCACGGCTGGAATTCAGGCCGGTCCCACTGCGGCTGTAGCTCAATGGTAGAGCGCTAGCTTCCCAAGCTTGATACGCGGGTTCGATTCCCGTCAGCCGCTCCAAATGCCCCCACAGCATCCCGGGCTCCTATTAGGTTGCTACCTGTATCGTCGGAAGTCAGGAACCTCTTCGGTTCCGCTACAGGAGCAATCATGGCTGACAAATCCCCCCGTCAAGCAGCATCCAAGAAATCCGGCAAATCCATTAAGGAAAAGCGCGCTGACAAGAGGGCCGCTTCAGCGCCGGCCAGCTCCCTCGATAAAGTGACCGCCGCAAAGACGGCGAGCCCCAAAAAGAAGTGACCCGTTCACCGAATTACCTCACGCTCGGCATCCTCGCCGGCACACGCAAACCGGACGAGCGGCGCCTCCCGATCCACCCCCTGCACCTGGACCGCATCGCGCCGGAGATCCGGGACCGGTTGATCCTCGAGGAAGGCTACGGCGAGCGCTTCGGCCGGTCCGACGCCGAGCTCGCACCCCTCGTGGGGCGCATCGCGCCGCGACAGCAACTGCTGGCGGAAGCCGACGTCGTCCTCCTGCCCAAGCCGCAGCCCGAGGACCTGGCCGAACTCCGGGACGGGCAGGTCCTTTGGGGCTGGCCGCACTGCGTCCAGGACCGGGCCATCACCCAGCTGGCGATCGACAAGAAACTCACGCTGATCGCCTTCGAGGCCATGAACCACTGGGCCAGCGACGGCGGCTTCGGCCTGCATGTCTTCCACAAGAACAACGAGCTCGCCGGCTACTGTTCCGTGCTGCATGCCCTGGCGCTGACCGGTTCCACCGGGGACTACGGCCGCCGGCTGAGCGCCGTCGTGATCGGCTTCGGGGCTACCGCCCGCGGCGCCGTGACGGCGCTGAATGCCCACGGTGTCCATGACGTGCAGGTGCTGACCAACCGCGGTGTTGCCGCCGTTGGCTCTCCCATCCACTCGGTACGCATCGCGCAGTTCGACCATGACAGCGAGGCGCCGTTCCTGAGCGAGGTCATCACCGAGCGCGGGCGCGTGCCGCTGGCGCCGTTCCTGGCCGCGAGCGACATCGTGGTCAACTGCACGCTGCAGGACCCCAACGCGCCGCTGACCTACCTGCGCACCGGGGACCTGGCCGCCTTCCGGCCCGGCAGCCTGATCGTGGACGTCTCCTGCGACGAGGGCATGGGCTTCAGCTGGGCGAAAACCACCACCTTCGCCGAGCCGATGTTCAAAGTGGGTGACCACATCGACTACTACGCCGTGGACCACAGCCCGTCCTATCTGTGGAATTCCGCCAGCTGGGAAATCAGCGAGGCGCTGCTGCCGTTCCTCGAGACCGTGGTGTCCGGCCCCGAAGCCTGGGCGGGAAACGAGACCATCCGCCGCGCGATCGAAATCCGCGACGGCGTGGTCCTGAACCCGGATGTGCTGCAGTTCCAGCAGCGGGAGGCCGAGTTCCCGCACCGCCCCTTGGAGCTCTAGGGGTTTCCGCGACGAATTAGGACAGCCGCTGCGTGGATCCACGCAGCGGCTGTCCTTCTTCGGTGTGGAAATCGGTCGGGACGATCCGCAGCAGCCGGCGCCGGTCCTTCAGGTCCACTTTGAGCATGAGCTGCCCGCGCCGGGCGAGGACGACGGCGACGGTCGCGGCAGCCAGCACCGGGACGCCGCCGGAGACGAGGACGGCGGTGTGCGGGTCCGCGTGCTCGGCCAGCCAGCCCATCATCGGGCCGCCGATCGACTGGCCGCCGATCAGCACCATGATGTACAGGCTCATGACCCGCCCGCGGATCGCCAGGTTGGCGCTGACCTGGACCAGCTGGTTCGCGGCGGTCAGGAACATCAGGCACCAGAATCCGGCCAGCACCATGGCCGCGCCGAACCAGGCCATGGACGGTGCCAGGGAAGCCAGGCACAGCATGAGCCCGTACATCCCGGCGCCCAGCACCACGGAGCGCAGCCGCAGGGCGCGCCGCCGGGCCGACGTGATGGCGCCGGCCAGGGCGCCGAGGGCCACGAGCGTGTTGAGCAGCCCGTAGCCGCCGGCACCGGCGTCGTACACGTGGTCCGCGAACGCGGCCAGCAGCACCGGCAGGCTCATCGCGAACACCGCGATGAACCCGGCCATCAGCCAGGGCCAGTAGATGGTGGGCTTGCTGAGCGCATAGTCCAGCCCTTCCCGCAACATGCCCGGGCGCTTGGCGGCCGGGGTGCTGACATGCAGCTGGTCCTTGCGCAGGCTCAGGAGCATGGCCACCGTGAAGCAGCAGGCCACCGCATTGGCGGCAAAGGCCCAGCCGGCCCCCACGGCGGTCAGCAGGATCCCGGCGATCGCAGGACCGATCAGGCCGCCCAGCTGGAAGATCGTGGAATTCACGCTGATCGCGTTTCGCAGATAGCCGGGGCCCACGAGCTCGTTGACGAACACCTGGCGGGCCGGCTGGTCCAGCACGGTCACGAGGCCCAGAACCAGCGCGATCGCGTAGACGTGCCCCACCTCGATCCGCTGGCTGAGCGCCAGGACGGCAAGGACCGCGGCCAACGCGGCTGCCACCGACTGGCACAGCATGAGGATCTTCCGCTTCGCGAAGCGGTCCGCCATCATGCCGGCCCACGGGCCGAGGAACAGGGACGGCAGGAACTGCAGGGCCACGGTGATGCCGACGGCGGTGACGGAACCGGAGAGCTGGAGCACCAGCCAGTCCTGGGCGATCCGCTGCATCCAGAGCGCGATGACGGCGACGAAGTGCCCGATCGCGAAGATGCGGAAGTTGCGGACCTTGAGCGAAATGAAAGTGTGGCGCCAAGGCAGAGGCTGGCTGACGACGGCGAGTGGTTGGGTGATGGTGTCCGGCAGGGAAGCTGCGTTCGCCTCTAGCGGCGGAGGGGGTGCCACGGAAAAGTCCTCAAAAGAGCGGGTGAGTGGGATGGACTTAACGCTAGGCTGGCCCCAAGAGATTATGGAAGCCTATTCCACGCATAACTCGCATTACAAAACGCAATGCAGGGTATGCGGCACCCGATCCGGAGACCGCCATGTTCGAACCCGCCCAGCTCCGCTCGTTCCTGGCCGTGGCCGAAACCTTGAGTTTCACCAAGGCCGCCGAGCGCCTCGGCCTGGCCCAACCCACCGTCAGCCAGCACGTCCGCAAGCTGGAGACCGCCGCCAAGCGGGTGTTGATTGCCCGGGATACCCGGGATGTACGCCTGACCGACAACGGCGATGCCATGGCCGGCTTCGCCCGCAGCATCCTCGCCGCGCACGACTCCGCCGCCCGCTATTTCTCCGGCTCCGCCATGCGCGGCCGCCTGCGCTTCGGCACGGCCGATGATCTCGCCATCACCGGGCTGCCACGCATCCTCCGGGAGTTCCGGCAGATCTATCCCCAGATCAACCTCGAGCTGACGGTCGGGCAAAGCGACCAGCTCTACAAGCGCCTGAACGCCGGGCAACTGGATCTGGTCTTTGTGAAATGGGTGGCCGGGGCCAAGGACGGAACCGTGGTCCAGCAGGACGCCTTCGCCTGGGTCGGCCTGGAGCAGACCGTGCTGGAACCGGCTGATCCTGTCCCGCTGATCGCCTACCCCTCCCCCAGCCTGAGCCGGAAGCTTGCGATCGACGCCCTGGAGGCCACCGGGCGCACCTGGCGGATCACCTGCACCACGCGCCAGATCAGCGGCGTACTGGCCGCCGTCCGGGCCGGCATCGGTGTGGCGGTAATGCCGGCCTCCCTGGTGCCGGAGGATCTGAAAATCATCACCCGCCGCTTCGATCTGCCGCCGGTGGGCGACGTCGATTTCACGCTCATCCGCAATCCGCTGGCCAATACCGAGGTGATCGATGCCCTCACGCAGGCGATCGTGGGCCGGACCCTGAAGCGACCGGGCTGACGCGCGGGCGGTCCCGCAGCAAGCGCTGATCCTGCCACGGTACCTACGGGGCGGACTACCCGGACCCGAGCAGTACTTACTTGACCATTGAACGGTACACGTACTTCATCTATCCTGACACTACTTAAGATCCACCGTTCGAGGTCAAGCAGTGGCCCACGACAACGATTCGAAAAACGAACGCTGTCCGTCGCTGGCGCCTGTAGCTGGCGTCGGAACGTTCGGGATAGGCCGCCATTGATGCCAGCCATTAATCACCCCCGATTGCCCGCCCCCGCCGCCCACGCGACAAAGTCCGCCCGTCAGGTAACCGCGCCGGCCCACCCCGCAGCGGCCATGCACCACTCGACCGCCGGAATGCAGCACTCAGCCGGGGCCCAGCACGCGGCCACCCAGGGCCAACGGGGAATCCGCCCGACTACCCTCGCAGAGTCCGATTATGTGGCCAGTCCGTACTGCGAACGCTGCGGCACGGACGAGTTCATTTACCTGGAGACCTTCGTCCCGGCCACGCACCGGAGGGACGGCTCGGTCAGCAAGCTCGGCGAGGTCACCTACTTCTGCTCGGGCTGCGACGATTTCTCCGCCCACGCGGTCCCCGCTTCCTGGGTCCCGCCGGGCTGGTACTTCGGCTAGCCCCGGCTCTGCTTAGCGCCTTCGCCGTTAAACGCCGCCGCCGTGCCGCACCTTATGGTGCCTGCACAGCGGCGGTGTTTTTTGGGTTTCAGGGTTTTAGCACGCCCGAGCCGGGGTTCTAGCAGCCCCGGGCTAGATCAGGGCGTCCGAGATGTGGTTGGGCGTGCCGAAGCGGTGCGCCGTGATGCTGATGGCCTGCTCATGCAGGAACGGCAGCAGTTCCACGCGTCCGGCTTCCGTGACGGGGTGGACATACACCGCCAGGTCCGGGCGTCCGCCCGTGGCCTCGGCCAGCGCCTTGGCGTCCCCGCCAATCAGCCGGATCCGGGCACCGGAGAGCTTGCCCGCCGCGGCGAGGGTGCCGGCGGAAGCGAGCCATTCGGCGTCGTTCTCAACAGTCGCGGCGATGCCAAGCCCGGACAGGACGGCGCGCAGCTGGGCGGGCAGTTCGACGGCGGTGGAGACCGTCAGGACGGACCCGGCCAGGACGCCGGCGGCGACGGTCCGGACGAGGCCGGCAAGCGGCTCGCCTTCCGCGAGGCGGACCGTGACGGGCAGAGCACGGTAGCGGAAGACGTTGCGTTCCGCACTCAGGCCGGAGACGTCCTTCGCGGTGCCGAACTCGTCGGCCCAGGCGCGGGCGTCGGAGGCGAGCGCGCGCTGCAGCGGCGCGAGTTCGTCGGCGGTCAGGAAGCCCTTGGCGGCGTCCTCGATCCGGCGGACGCCGGCGTGGGCGGGAGCAGCGCCCGGGGTGCCGGCGGCGGTGCTGGGCTTGCTGACCCATTCGCCGAGGCCGACGAGGTAGTTCGGGCCGCCGGCCTTGGTGCCGGCGCCGACGGCGGATTTCTTCCAGCCGCCGAAGGGCTGGCGCTGGACAATCGCGCCGGTGATGCCGCGGTTGACGTAGAGGTTGCCGGCCTGGATGGTGTCCAGCCAGATCCCCAGTTCCTCGCTGTTCAGCGAGTGCAGGCCCGCGGTGAGGCCGTATTCGATCTGGTTCTGGATCGCGATGGCCTCCTCGAGGGTCTCTGCGGTCATAACGCCCAGGACCGGGCCGAAGAACTCGGTGAGGTGGAAGTAGGATCCGCGGCGGACACCGGAGCGCACGCCGGGGCTCCAGAGTTTGCCCAAATCATCGAGCTTCCGCGGCTCGACGGCCCAGGTCTCGCCCTCGCCGAGGGTGGTGAGGGCGTTCAGGAGCTTGCCGTTGGCGGGCTCGATGATCGGGCCCATCTGGCTCGCCGGGTCCTGCGGGTAGCCGACCTTCAGCGAGGTGACGGCGTCGATCAGCTGGTTGTGGAAGCGCTTCGACTTCGCCACGGAGCCGACGAGGATCACCAGCGAGGCGGCGGAGCACTTCTGGCCGGCGTGGCCGAACGCGGAGTACGCGACGTCCTTGGCCGCGAGGTCCAGGTCCGCGCTCGGGGTGACGATGATGGCGTTCTTGCCGCTGGTCTCGGCCAGCAGGGGCAGGTCCTTGCGGAACGAGCGGAACAGCTCGGCGGTCTCGTAGCCGCCGGTCAGGATGACGCGGTCCACGGCCGGGTGGGAAATGAGCTGCTGGCCCAGTTCCCGCTCGCCCAACTGGACCATGGTGAGCACATCGCGCGGAACGCCGGCCTCCCAGAGGGCCTCGATCATGACGGCCCCGCTGCGGCGGGCCTGCTTGGCGGGCTTGATCACGACGGCGGAGCCGGCGGCGAGGGCCGCAAGGGTGGAGCCGGCCGGGATGGCGACCGGGAAGTTCCACGGCGGCGTCACAACGGTGAGCTTGGCCGGGACGAAGGTGGCGCCGTCGACGTCGTCGAGCTTGCGGGCGGACTCGGCGTAGTAGTGCGCGAAGTCGACCGCCTCGCTGATTTCCGGATCGCCCTGGTCGATCGTCTTGCCGGTCTCGGAGGCCATGACCTCCAGAAGGTCCGCGCGGCGGGCCTCGAGGACGTCGCCGGCGCGGTGCAGGATTTCGGCGCGCTCGGCGCCGGAGAGCGCACCCCAGGCCTTGCCCTTCTCGACGGCGGTATCGATCACAGCATTCAGAGTCGCGGCATCGTTGATCGTGGCGGCCTCGACGGAGGCGTTGCCCAGTGTCGACGTCGTGACGCGGCCCAGGATGGCGCGGCCCCAGTCGCGGTTCGCGGGCAGCGACGGATCTGTGTCGGCAGTGTTCTCGAACGAATCGTGCGGCAGCGGCGCGGCCGGAAGGGCGCGGTTCTGCAGCCGGTTCGGGCCCGGGACCTCGTCGTCGAGCTTGGCCAGCGAGGCGAGGAAGCGCTGCTTCTCGCGCTCAAACAACGTTTCGTTTTCGCTGAGTTCGAACACGGCGGACATGAAGTTGTCCTGGCTGGCGCCCTCTTCGAGGCGGCGGATCAGGTAGGCGATCGCGACGTCGAACTCGGCAGGGTGGACCACGGGGGTGTAGAGCAGGAGGGAGCCGACGTCCTGTCTGACGGCTTCGGCCTGGCCCTGGGCCATGCCGAGCAGCATCTCGAATTCGATGCTCTGCTCTGCGCTATCCGCGATGCCGCGCTGCTTGGCCAGGAGCCACGCGAAGGCGATGTCGAAGAGGTTGTGGCCGGCGACGCCGATCCGGATGTTGCGGATCCGGTCCGGGTGCAGCGAGTAGTTGATGACGCGCTTGTAGTTGGTGTCCGAGTCCTGCTTGGTGCCCCAGGTGGCGAGCGGCCAGTCATGCAGGGAGGCCTCGACCTGCTCCATCGGCAGGTTGGCGCCCTTGACGACGCGGACCTTGATGGCAGCGCCGCCATCGGCGCGGCGGGCGGCGGCCCAGTCCTGCAGGCGGATCATGGCGGACAGGGCATCCGGGAGGTAGGCCTGGAGCACGATGCCGGCCTCCAGGTTCTTGAACTCGGGCTTGTCCAGGATCCGGGTGAAGACCGCGATGGTCAGGTCCAGGTCCTTGTATTCCTCCATGTCCAGGTTGATGAACTTGGCCTTCTGGCCAGTGGACGCATAGGAGGCGGCGCGGGCGAAGAGCGGAGTGAGCTTCTCCACGACATGCTCCACGGCCTCGTCGAAGGCCCAGGCGGAGTGCGGGGCCACCGTGGAGGAGACCTTGATCGAGACGTAGTCGACGTCGGGCCGGGACAGCAGGGTGTGCGTGCCCTCGAGCCGGCGGGAGGCCTCGTGTTCGCCGAGCACGGCCTCGCCGAGGAGGTTGACGTTGAGCTTGATGCCGTCTTTGCGGATCTTGGCGATGGCCGGGCCGAGCTTGGCGTCGGTGGCGTCGACAATGAGGTGGCCGACCATTTCACGCAGCACCCGGCGGGCAACCGGGATGACCACCTGGGGCAGGACCGGGGCCATGGTGCCGCCGAGGCGGACCGCGCTGCGCATGTACCAGGGCAGGAAGGCCGGGACCTTGGGGGCCAGTGCGGCAAGGTTGCGGGCGGCGACTTGCAGGTCTTCGGGACGGACGACGCCGTCGACGAACCCGACGGTGAAGTCCAGGCCGTTGGGGTCCTTCAGGACCCCGGCGAGCTGCTCGGCCGAGGCGTCGACGGGCACCTTTGCGGCCTCGGTGAGCCAGCGGCGCACCAGCGCGATGGTGTCCTCGGCGAGGGCTGCGGCCTCAAGGACCGTGGAGCCTTCCGAAACGGCGGCGTGCGTGGCGTCGTTGCCTGCGGCGTTTCCGGTGGTGGCGCCGGGCTCCGTGGAGATGTTGGTCATGGCTGAAACACGTTCTTTCTCAAAATGTGGACCTCTTACGAAACAGTATGCGACCGGATTTTCATAAGATAAAGCGAAGTTTTCTGAGCAATACCGGTTAGAAAAACCGACGCTTCCGGTTCCCGCCCGAACGTTCGGGAACCACCCCCACCCCTGCCGCTTAAAAACCCGTTGCGCTATCACTTCCGGGCCTTAAAACCCGGGAAGAGCCGGGAATGGGAGCCGGAAGTGATAGCGCAACGGGGGGTGGGGCGGCTAGGTCAGGGGGCGGTGCATCTCCACGATCTCCTCGTGCCGCGGGCTGTCCGGGTTCATCAGCGAGTGCCTGCGGCCGTACGTGAAGTAGATAATCAGGCCGACGATGAGCCAGACGACGAACCGCAGCCAGGTCTCCCAGTGCAGCTGGAACATCAGGAAGAGGGAGGCAAACACTCCGAATGCCGGAACCAAGGGCATCAGCGGCAGCCGGAAGGTCCGCGGGGCGTCCGGCTTCTTGTAGCGGAACACGATCACCGACAGGCACACGACGACGAACGCAGCCAGGATGCCGATGTTGGTCAGGTCTGCCACGGCCTTGATCGGGAGAATGCCGGCCAGGACTGCGGCCCCGGCGCCGGCGATCCAGGTCACGCGCTGCGGCGTGCCGTTCTTGTCCGTCTTCGAGAACCAGCCGGGCAGCAGCCCGTCGCGGCTCATCGAGAACCAGACGCGGGTGACGCCGAGGAGGAAGGTCAGCATCACCGTGAGGATGGACAGGACAGCGAACACGGAGATGATCGTCGCGATCACCGGCAGCCCGACGCTGTTGAAGGCGGAGGCGAAGCCGGCCTTGGGGTCGATCTCCGTGAAGTTCTGCATTCCGGTGAGCACCAGGGTGGCGGCCGCATAGAGCAGCATGGCAATGACCAGCGAGAGGATGATCGCCTTCGGCATGTGCTTCTTGCCGTCAGTGGCCTCCTCCGCCGCGGTACTCATGGCGTCATAGCCGAACACCGCGAAGAACACTGTGGCGGAGCCGGCCACCACGGGACCGAAGCCGCTGGGGAAGAACGGGTTGTAGTTGTTGGTGTTGATGTAGAAGATGCCCAGGCCGATGATGAACAGGATCAGCACCACCTTGATGCCGACGGCGATCAGCTCGAAGCGGCCGAAGGTCTTGGTGCCGCGGGAGAGGATCCAGGTCACGAGCAGGCAGACGAGGATCGCAGGAAGGTTGATGATGCCTCCCGTGCCCTCGTCCGGCGTCGAGGTCATCCAGTCGGGCATATGGATGCCGATGCCGGAAAGAGCAGCATCGAAGTAGCCCGAGATGCCGATGGCCACCACGGCCACGATGGCGATGTACTCCAGCAGCAGGTCCCAGCCGATGAACCAGCCGATGATCTCGCCGAGGGCAACGTAGCCGTAGGTGTAGGCCGAGCCCGCCCGCGGGATCATTCCTGCGAACTCCGCGTAGGACAGCGCCGCGGCGGCGGATGCCAGGCCGGCGATCAGGAACGAGATGAGCACGGCCGGGCCGACTCCGGGCTCGGTCTCGCTGCCGTGGGCCACAAGGCCCGCCAGAGAGAAGATGCCGACGCCAATAATGCCGCCGACGCCGATGGCCGTCAGCTGCCAGAGCCCCAGGCTCCTGTGCAATCCGCTGTGCTTGTTTTCTTCTTCAATGTCGTCGATGGGCTTGCGCCGCATGACCGACTGCGCCGAATCCTGTGTAGCCATCAGGGCCTCCTGCTTAGGTGTGATGCCCATCATTCCACCCTGTGATGGGCGTTACCGAGTGACAACAGTATGCAAGCCCGATTGCATTAGATAAAGTGAATTCTCTTAATGAATAACCGTCAGGATTCACAAAGGAATAGAGATGCTCGACGTCCGGCGTTTGCGACTGTTGCGCGAACTGAAGATCCGGGGCACTTTGGCCGAAGTGGCCGAAGCGCTTCAGTACAGCCCGTCGTCAGTCTCGCAACAACTGGCCCTCCTTGAGAAGGAGGCCGGGGTGGAGCTCCTCCGCAAGACCGGGCGCCGGGTGCAGCTGACCCCGCAGGCCGAAGTCCTGGTGGCCCACACCTCCCAGCTCCTGGAGACCCTCGAGCAGGCGGAGGCGGACCTGGCCGCGTCGCTGACCACGGTCACCGGCACCGTGCGGATTGCGGTGTTCCAGTCTGCCGCGCTGGCGCTCATGCCGGACACCCTGACCAGAATGACCGCCAGCTACCCGGAAGTCCGCGTCGAAATGACCCAGCGGGAACCGGAGACGGCCCTGCACGAGACGTGGGCCCGCGACTTCGACCTCGTGATCGCCGAGCAGTACCCGGGCCACGCCGCCCCGCACTACGCCGAACTGGACCGCGTGGCCCTGACCCGCGACGCCATCCGACTCGCCGTTCCGCCCCCCTCGCCGGACCGCGGCCCCATCAGGACGCTGGCCGATACCGCCGGGCTGGCCTGGGTGATGGAACCCCGCGGAGCGGCCTCCCGGCACTGGGCCGAGCAGGCCTGCCGGAGCGCCGGGTTTGAGCCCGACGTCCGCTTTGAAACCGCCGACCTGCAGGCCCAGATCCGGCTGATCGAATCCGGAAATGCGGTGGCCCTGATGCCCGACCTCGTGTGGACCGGCCGCGGCACCAGCGCGCAACTCCTGGACCTGCCCGGGGATCCGCACCGTACGGTGTTCACCTCGGTGCGGCGCTCGAGCGCCAGGCGGCCCGCACTGCTGGCGGCCCGGGAAATCCTGGCGGTGACGGCGGCATCCATCGTGCCGGCGGCGGCCGCGGGCGTCCTCGGTCCGGCCCCCGCGGACCGGCCCGCGTGACTTCCGGCACGTGGAACCGCGCCCGTAACGGCCCGCGGCATGTGCAGTGGGCCACAGCGCGGGCGGTGGCCCCGCGTTAGACTGATGTCGTTATGAATCGCACAATATTCAAATCCAAGATCCACCGCGCGACGGTCACGCACGCGGACCTGCACTATGTCGGATCCGTCACCGTGGACCTGGATCTGCTGGAGGCGGCCGACATCCTGCCCGGGGAGCTCGTGGCGATTGTCGATGTCACCAACGGCGCCCGGCTCGAGACCTACACGATTGCCGGCGAACGCGGTTCCGGCGTGATCGGCATCAACGGCGCCGCCGCCCACCTGATGCATGAGAACGACATCGTCATCCTCATCACCTACGCCCAGATGACCACGGAAGAGGCCAAGGCGTACAACCCCAAGGTGGTCCACGTTGACCAGGACAACAAGATTGTCCAGATCGGCAACGACCCCGCCGAGGGCATGACACCCGGGCTCATGCGTCCGCCGCACTCGCTGAACAACGCCGCGCTCAACTAGCGGCAGCACGCCGTCGGGCGTAATAGGACAGCCCGCGGAATAAAGCTGATTACTCTGGACGGGTGACCATCACCCGCCGCCCACCCGCCCCGCTGCGGAGAACCGCGTGCTAGGGGTTCTGGCGGGATTCTTTGTCGTCTGGGCCATCATCCTGGTCGGCATGTTCGTGGGCCGGCGCAATATCCTGGGCGAGAACGCCCGCCCCGTCCTGAGCGCCCTGACGTTTTTTGTGGCCAGCCCCGCCCTGCTGTTCGAGACCCTCAGCAAGGCGAAACTCCACGACGTCTTTGCCGCGCCGCTGCTCGTGACGGCAGTCGGGGCGGTGACCACGGCGGTCCTGTTCTTTGGCATTGTGCGCTTCGCGCTCAAGCGGTCCCTGCCGGAAGCCCTCATTTCCTCCATGAGCTCGTCGCTGGCCAACTCGGCCAACCTCGGCATTCCCATAGCCGTCTTCGTGCTCGGTGATGCCAGTTATGTGGCACCCCTGCTGATCTTCCAGCTGGCTTTCTTCACCCCGTTGTTCCTCATGGCGTTGGACGCCACCACCAGCTCGCACCGCACTACCCCCCTGAGTTTCGTGCTCATGATCCTGCGCAACCCGATGATCGTGGGCACCGGACTCGGGCTCCTGGTGGCCGCAACCGGCTGGACGGTGCCGCCGCTGATCCTGGAGCCCATTCACTTGATTGGGGGGGCCGCGATCCCGGCCATGCTGATCGCCTTCGGCATGAGCCTGAACGGTTCCAAGCCGCTGCAGGCGGCCGCCGGACGCCGGCTGGACGCCCTGCTGGCGAGCTTCTTCAAGCTCGTTGTCCACCCGCTGGTGGCCTACCTGTTTGCCCATTTTGTCCTCGGCATGCAGGAACAGGCGCTCTTTGCCGCCGTCGTCACGGCCGCCCTGCCCACCGCCCAAAACGTGTTTGTCGCGGCCAGCCGTTACCGCACCGGCGTAACGGTAGCCCGGGACACCGTGCTGATCACTACGGTGGTAGCTGTGCCCGCCATGATCGGCGTGGCCCTGCTGCTGGCCTGACCTCGCCGGGCAGCCGGGCTCGGCTGCCCGGGATCGGCGGACCGGCACCAAACCCGGAGGAGGACCCTTGAAAACAACCCTGGACACTGTGGTCATCGGCGGCGGCGCGATGGGCTCGGCCGCCGCGTGGGCGCTGGCCCGGCGCGGCCGGGAGGTGACCCTGCTGGAGCAGTTCGGTCCCGGCCACCGCAACGGCGCCTCCCACGGCACAACCCGGAACTTCAACCCCGGCTACGCGGATCCGGACTATGTCGCCATGCTGGCAGAGGCGGCCAGGCTGTGGCGCGAGCTCGAAGCGGACGCCGGCGAGCGCCTGCTGGCGCGCACCGGCGTCGTAAACCACGGCCCCGATCCGCGGTTGCCCGAGATCCAAAATGCGCTGCTTGCCGCCGGGCTCCGGGCGGAATTCCTCTCCGCCGGGGAAGCCTCCGAGCGCTGGCGGGGCATCCGTTTCGATACGCGCGTGCTGCACATGGCGGATGGCGGCCAGTTGAACCCGGACGCCGCACTGCCGGCCCTGCAGCGGCTCGCCGCCGGGCTCGGCGCCGAGATCCGCCATCATGTGAAGGTCCTCGAGTTGAATGTCCTCGACGACGGCGTCCGGCTCACGCTCGAGGCCGGGGGCCGCAGCGAGGTGCTCACCGCAAGGCAAGCAGTGGTCACCGCCGGCGGCTGGACCACGAAACTGCTCTCCGGGGTCGCGCCCCTGCCCCGGCTGACGGTCACGCAGGAACAACCCGCACACTTCGCCATCACCGATGAGGGCGCCCAGTGGCCGGGGTTCAACCACATGCCCGGCCACGGGGACGCGTACGCGTACTGGCGTTCGCCGGTTTACGGCATGCAAACACCGGGCGAGGGGATCAAGGCCGGATGGCACGGGGTGGGCCCGGTGGTGGACCCGGACCGGCGGAGCTTCGCGCCGGAGCCCGAGCAGCGGGCGGCCCTGCAGCGCTACGCCCGGGACTGGCTGCCCGGGGTCGACGCCGACTCCCTCACCGACATCAGCTGCACCTACACGACCACCGTTGATGAGAACTTTGTCCTGGACCGGATCGGGCCGGTTGTCATCGGCGCCGGCTTCTCCGGGCACGGCTTCAAGTTCACGCCGGTCGTGGGCAGGATCCTGGCCGACCTCGCGACCGGCGACGGCGGAGCGCCGGCTGTCTTCTCGGCCTCCCGCCCCGGGGTCCGCTGACGCCGTCGGAGAGCCAACGCGGGGTCACATGGCGCCCATGGTGGGGCCCGGCATGGGCGTGATGTGACCCCGCGTTGCTGTGTGGGCCGGTAGGCTGGGGCCGGTCTTATGCGCCCGGATACCCGTCGCGCCAGCATGAGGTGGGGGTAAATTGCTCAGCACGCGATCAGGCAGCATCCAGTCCAACGACATCCAGTCCAGCGGCGCCCAAGGTATGAGCGCCCGCAGCCCAAGGATCGGTGCGGTCGACTGGATCGTGCGTGGGGTGGCGGGCCTGCTACTGGTGGCGACGTCAGCGTGCTCCGGCCCGGGTACTGTTCCCCCGGCCGCCGGCAACGGCGTCCTCCCCGTCGTCACGGCTACCCCCGCCGCTGCGTCAGCCGGCACGGACAGCGCTCCGCTGGATCCGGACGCCACCCCCGGCGTCGAAGTTCCCGGTGCCGAAGTTCCCAGTGCCGAAGCTTCAGGCATCGAAGTTGCCGGCGCCGATGTTGCGGCCGCCGCGCCCCGGCAGCCGGCATTGGCGGGCAAGGCCCTCGCGGTACTGGCCACGCTGCCCGTCAAGGGCCGCGCCCCCAAGACGGGCTATTCCCGCGACCAGTTCGGCCCGGCCTGGTCCGACGTTGATCACAATGGCTGCGATACCCGCAACGACGTGCTCCGCCGCGACCTTACTTCTGTCGCGCTCCGGCCCGGGACGCGGGACTGCGTGGTGCTCTCCGGCGTCCTGGCCGACCCCTACACGGCCGTCGCCATCCACTTCCTGCGCGGCAATGCCACCAGCACCGCCGTCCAGATCGACCACGTCGTGGCCCTCAGCGACGCCTGGCAGAAGGGCGCGCAGCAGCTCAGCCCGGCACGGCGGCTGGCCTTCGCCAACGATCCCCTGAACCTGCTGGCGGTGGACGGCCCGGCCAACCAGAGCAAGAGCGACGGCGACGCCGCCACCTGGCTGCCGCCGAACAAGTCCTACCGCTGCAACTATGTCGCCCGCCAGATTTCGGTGAAATCCAGCTATGGGCTCTGGGTGACCCAGGCCGAGCACGACGCCATGGCCCGGGTCCTGTCGAACTGCCCGAACGCCCTGGCCCCCGCCACCCAGCCGGCCGCCGTTCCAGCCCAAGCCGCGCCTGCGCCAGCACCCGCGCCCGCACCGGCACGGGCACCGGCGGCCGGCGTGGCGTACGCGAACTGTGCCGCGGTCCGTGCGGCCGGCGCGGCGCCCATCCGCGTCGGCCAGCCGGGGTACAGCCGCAGGCTGGACCGGGACGGGGACGGCGTCGGCTGCGAGTAGCGGCGACCGGCCCGTCCCCGGGCCGGGTGGTCAGTTCTTCTGGTGCCCGTGCAGGAGCCGGGCGCAGCGGATGAAGCCCAGGTGCGAATACGCCTGGGGATGGTTGCCCAGGTGGGTTTCCGTGCCGGGGTCGTATTCCTCGGGCAGCAGCCCCGTGGGACCGAACAGGTTCACCAGCTGGTCAAAGAGGTCCCAGGCCTCCTCGATCCGGCCCACGGCGATGTAAGCCTCGATCAGCCAGGTGGTGCAGATGTGGAAGCCGCCCTCCAGGCCCGGCAGTCCGTCGTCGTACCTGTAGCGGAAAACGGTGGGCCCCACCCGCAGTTCCCGCTCCACCGCCGTGACGGTGGCCAGGAACCGGGGGTCGTTGACGTCCAGCAGGCCGGAGAGACCGATGTGCAGCACGGCTGCGTCCAGGTCCGGGCTGTCGTACGCCACGGTGTAGGAGGACGCCGACTCGTCCCAGCCCTCGCGCAGGACTTCCTCCCGGATCTTCGCCGCCGTGGGCTCCCAGGCCGGCAGCGGTTCCCGGCCATGCCGGACGGCCGTGCGCAGCGCCCGGTCGAGCGCCACCCAGCACATCACCTTCGTGTAGACATGGTGCCGCGGCGCCCGCCTGGCCTCCCAGATGCCATGGTCGGCCTCGTGCCAGCGGGCCAGCACGGCGGCGGCCATCTGGACCAGCAGGTCCCAGTGCCCGTCGGAGAGCATGCCCTGTCGGGCGCTGAGGGCGTGGATCAGCTCGGCGATCGGGCCGAACACGTCCAGCTGCACCTGGTGGTCGGCGGCGTTCCCGATCCGCACCGGGCGGGATCCCGCGTAGCCGGGCAGGCTCTCGATGATGGCCTCGGTGGACAGCGGCGCCCCGGTCACGGAGTAGAGCGGATGGAGCCACTCCGGACCCGGGGCGTGGGCCAGGATCCGGCCCAGCCACGCCAGGAATCCCTCGGCCTCGGCCGTGGAGCCCAGGTCCACGAGCGCGTTGACGGTCATGGACCCGTCCCGCAGCCAGCAGTACCGGTAGTCCCAGTTGCGGGTGCCGCCGATTCCCTCCGGCAGTGAGGTGGTGGGCGCGGCCAGCACAGCGCCGGTGGGTTCATGGACCAGCGCCCGGAGCACCAGCGCGGACCGACGGACCAGCGACGGCTTCACGCCGGGCAGTTGCAGTTCGTTGACCCAGCGCCGGGAGTGATGGGCGACGGCGGCGCGGCGCCGGGTCTCATCATCCGGCATCGCGGGCTGAGGTTCCGTGTCGCCGCAGCGCAGGTTGAGGACCACCGGTCCGTCCCGCAGATCGACGTCGCCTGTGGCCGTGGCGTGCCGGCCGTCGGAGGTGATGGCAAAGGCCACGCCGGGAGCCCGGAGAATGATCGGATCCGCGGTTCCCACGACGTGCAGTTCAGTTCCTCGCGCCTCCATGCTGAACGGGGCATTCGCGTAGTCCGGCCGCGGGGCGAAGACGACCCGGGCCGTGCCGGTGCCGGACAGCACCCGGACCAGGCTGGTGATGCCGTCCGGGGCCGGCTCCAGGTAGTCCGTCACGGTGACGTCGGCCCAGCGGGTTTCGACGATCATGGTGCTGTCCACGTAGCGCTGGCCCAGGACCTGCGAGGCCTTCGCCGGTTCCACGGAGAAGTGCCCCGCCGCATCGCCGCCGAGCAGATGGGCAAACAGCGACCCGCTGTCCGGCAGCGGGTGGCTCATCCAGCAGATCTTCGCGTCCGGGGTGATCAGGGCGGTGGACGAGCCGTTGCCGATCATGGAGTGCCGCTCCAGCCCCACGGCATCCTCGCCGAACAGCCACGCCCGCCGCAGTTCGAACAGGATCGCCAGGACGCGGGCGAACGACTCCGGGTCCCGGAGCGTGTGGGCTGCCACGGTGGGCCCCTCCCCCACGCGCAGCGCCATGTCCGGTCCGCGCAGCGTCGCCATGGCCAGCTCATCGCTGGAGGCGTCGCCTGCGTAGAGGGCGGCACTCACGCCTAGCATGGAGCGCAGGTGCTCCAGCGCGGAGGCCTTGGACGGTTCCACCACGGAGAGATCCAGCACCGAGCCGTCCACGACGAAATGCAGCCCGTGCGCCCGGGCGATCTCCTCCGCCTTCGAGGTGGCCAGTGCGACGATGTCCGGGCCGGCCGGGCGGGTGTGCACCGATACGGCGACCGGCTTGCGCTCAATGCTGATGCCCCGGTAGGCGCCCACGGTTTCGGCGAGTGCCTGGCTGGCCTGCTGCAGCACTGATTCGGTGGCGAGGGACAGCCCGTGGGCGTAGCCCATGTCGAACTCCGCGCCGTGCGAGCCGACCAGGTGCACCTCCGCGGGGAGCCGTGAGACGGCGGCCAGATCCCGCAGCGACCGCCCGGAGATGACGGCCGCGTGCGTGTTCGGGAGGGCTGCCAGCGCCCTCAACGCGATCGCCGCGCTGCCCAGTGGCAGGGTCTCGGTGGAAATGCCTTCTGCCGCGCACAGCGTGCCGCCGTAGTTGCAGGCCACGAGCAGCCCAGGAGTGCGGGCCAGGATCTTGAGCTCAGCCAGCAGTTGCGGCGTGAGCCCGTCGTCGGCCGCGTTGGTCTGCACGAAAGCGCGGAGCAGGCCCAGCGGGAGGGATTTGGTGAGAAGCGCAGAGTCGGCCAGGGCCTGGTTGAGCGGTGTGGGCATCGGCGCGGTCCTTCGAGTAGTCCCCAATGCCTGCATGCGAATCGTCCCCGGGAGGACGCAATTCAAGTATCCTCCCGGGACGATTTCGCATGGGTGTCCCGGCAGTTGCAACTATGTAACATCCCCGGGCCGCCATGACGCCCCGTGACCAGCGATGGCACCAGTGCTGGTTCCTTGCTGCACCGCCATGGCGTTGCGTTTCAGCAGCCGGCTGGCCTGTATTCGTAGGTCCCCGCATCGGCCGCGCCGCCGCCCTGGCAGTCGCCCTTCTGGTTGGCCGGCCGCCCGTCCAGATCCAGGGGGAAGGGGCTGACCCCGGCCCGGTCAATGGCCGGGCTCGCGCCGGAGAGGTGGAGATCGGCGGGTGCGTTGACAAAGTCGGCCGGCTCGGTGGTGGAGGTGGCATTGGGAATGATGTTCGTGGGGCCGTTGAGGACGTTTTCCTGCTCGGTCCAGCCGGCGCCGTCCATCCACAGCGCGTTGCGGGCGGCCACCAGGATGTTTCCCCTGACGACGGTGGAGGCCGGGCACGACGCGTGGCAGACCAGACCCTGGGAGTCCGCGCCGTCCAGCCACACGGTGTTGTATTCGAACGTGGTGCCGTTGGTCGGGCCGAAGGAGGACGTCCTGCCGCGCGCGATCAGCCCCATGGCCTGGGAGCAGTTGGGGCCGCAGGTGGACCGGACCAGGTTGTAGCTGTACGTGTTGCCGTCGGCAGTTCCGCCCTTCCCGCGCCCCAGTTCGGAGAAGACGTTGTTATCCACGGCCACGTTGTGATGGATCCTGTTCCGGTTGCCGTTGAATATCTCGAACGCGCTGCCGTCGTGGCCAAAGTCGTAGGACAAAGCGGTGGAGCCGGTGACGGTATTGCCGGCGAACTCGTTGTCGCTGCCGTTGATCAGGAAGCCAAAGGCGCCCGAGTCGTCATCGCACTTCAGGGCCGTGGCGGTGCCGCACAGCTCCCCCGGCGTATTGACGTTCATGATGTTGTTGTCGGCAAGCGTGTTGTTGGTATAGGTGCCGAAGTCGGAGCCCTCGCTCACTTTGATGCCCGCGGCATTGTTCCTGGCGGCGGAGTTCCGCACGGTGCCGTGGTCGCCGTAGATACTGAAGCCCGCATAGCCGCACGACTCCGCCCGCAGGCCGTCAACGGCGATGTAGTCGCCGTCGAGCCTGACGCACGTACCTGCCAGTCCGCCCGTAACAGCAGGCGGATCGCCGCTTCCATAGGCATTCAGCGTGACCTTGAGCCGGCTGGTGCCGCTCTGGCCGACCACAAGGCCGCCGGAGAAGATGTCTCCGCGGCGAAAGCTGACCGAGTCCCCGGGCCGAAGCGCAGTGGCATTGACCTTGTCGAGCGTCGCCCAGGCTGATTGCGGCGACGTCCCGTCGTTGGCGTCACTGCCGTCGGCGCTCACGTAATACGTGGCGCCCTCGGACGACGCCGGCGCGGACGCGGACGGGCCGCCGAGCAATCCTCCCAGGAACAGCAGGACGAGCAGCGTGGCGGCGGCTGTGGACTTGATCTTCATGGGTGCACCTGGGTTTTCGCCATGTATCCGCGGTTCCGGGCGCCACCGCCAACCGGCGGACCACATCGGCACCCTGAGGGGCTTAACGCTAAGAGCGGCCCCGCCCTAAGTCAACGGACGAGTCCGGCCATGCGCATCAAAATGTTCTTTTTTGCTACTTGACGTTCCTTATTGTGCGATTATGATAGCTAATGATGTGAGCTGCTTCACTCCACCCGCGTTATTTCAAAGGAGAAATTATGACCATGCATGAAGACGCACTGCTCCGGGCCTCCAGCCGAGGCGGGTGGGACCGGAGGACGCTGCTGAAAACCTTCGGCGCCGGAGCAGTCGCGATGGCCGGCATTCCCCTGCTCTCGGCCTGCACGGGCGGCAGCGCACCTGCCAGCGGCGGCGCCAAGACGGCCACGTTCGGTTCCGGGTCCTCCGACGAGGTCCCCAAGGCTGCCTACAAGGCGGTGACCGACGCTTTCCAGAAGAAGTCCGGCATCGCGGTCACCACCAACGTGGTGGCGCACAACGACTTCCAGAACAAGATCAACACCTACCTCCAGGGCAGCCCCGACGATTCGTTCACCTGGTTCGCCGGGTACCGCATGCAGTATTACGCCGGCAAGGGACTGCTCGCCCCGATCGATGACGTCTGGGAAAAGGTCGGCGGAAACTACTCCGATGCCCTGAAAAAGGCCTCGACCGGAGCCGACGGCAAGATGTACCTGATCCCGAACTACAACTACCCCTGGGGCTTCTTCTACCGCAAGAGCCTCTGGACGGAAAAGGGGTACACCGTCCCCACGACGTTCGATGAGCTGAAGGCCCTCGCCACCAAGATGAAGGCCGACGGCCTGATCCCGATTGAATTCGCGGACAAGGACGGCTGGCCCGCCATGGGCACGTTCGACTACCTGAACATGCGCCTGAACGGCTACCAGTTCCACATGGACCTCACCGCGCACCGGGAAAGCTGGGACCAGAAGAAGGTCAGCGACGTCTTCGACACCTGGAAGGCCCTGCTCCCGTTCCAGAACCCGAACGCCCTGGGCATGACCTGGCAGGACTCGGCGAAGTCCCTCGCGGACAAGAAATCCGGCATGTACCTGCTCGGCTCCTTCCTCACCCAGCAATTCACGGACAAGGCAATCGCCGACGACATCGACTTCTTCCCGTTCCCCGAGGTCGCGGTGGAAGGCCAGGACGCCATCGAGGCGCCCATCGACGGCCTGCTGCTCTCCAAGAAGGGCGGCCAGAACCAGGCCGCCCGGGACTTCCTGGCCTACGTCGGCACCCCGGAAGGACAGGATGTGTACGCCTCGGTCGACTCGTCCAACATCGCCACCGCCAAGGGCGCCGATACCTCCAAGTTCACTCCGCTGAACAAGAAGCTGGCCGAGGCCATCAGCGGCGCCAAGAACATCAGCCAGTTCTTCGACCGCGATGCCCTTCCCGCCATGGCCAACAACGTGATGATCCCGGCGCTCCAGTCGTTCATCAAGGACGGCAACGTCGATGTGAAGAACCTGGAAGCCCAGGCGAAGTCCCTGTACGCCGCCCAGTAGCGGCGTGCCGACCGCGCGGGTGACCGCGCGGTCAGCACGGCTCTTTCCTCTGCATTTCGCTCTGCTCTCTGCATTTCGCTCTGAATTTCACAAGGCAAGGAATCTCCATGAGTGTCTCTACCAACCCGTCGGCGCGGGGGCGCAAAGCAGCCGCAGCCCCCGCGCGGCGGGTTCGGCGGCTGTCCGGCCGCGACAAAGTGGTGCTCGGCTTGATGGTGGGCGTCCCTACGCTGATCCAGCTCGTACTGGTCTGGATCCCCACCCTCATGTCGGTCGGACTGTCCTTCACCCGCTGGAACGGGCTGGAGCTGACCGACATCAAGCCCGCCGGCGGCGAGAACTACCAGTTCATCGCCCAGGATTACCCGCCGTTTTGGCCGGCCATGCAGCACAACGTGCTGTGGCTGGCGTTCCTGGCACTCGTCGCCACCCCGCTGGGGCTGCTCCTGGCCGTGCTCCTGGACCAGAACATCCGCGGCACGCGGATCTACCAGAGCATCTTCTTCGCCCCGGTGATGCTCTCCCTGGCCCTGATCGGGATCATCTGGCAGCTGTTCTACAACCGGGACAGCGGCCTCCTGAACTTCTTGCTTGGCACCGCCGGCACGCCCCAGGCCGTCGACTGGTTCGGGGATTCGAGCGTCAACATCTGGGCAGCCCTCTTCGCCGCCACCTGGCGGCACGCCGGCTACGTCATGATCCTGTACCTGGCCGGGCTCAAGGGCGTGGATCCGACCCTGCGCGAGGCGGCCCAGATCGACGGCGCCAACGCGGTCCAGACCTTCTTCCAGGTGGTCTTCCCGGCCATGCGCCCGGTGAACGTCATCATCATCGTCATCACCGTCATCGAATCCCTCCGGGCGTTCGACATCGTCTACGTGATCAACCGCGGCACCAACGGGCTGGAACTGATCAGCGCCCTGGTCATCCAGAACCTGGTGGGCGAAGGGCAGGTGATCGGCATCGGCTCGGCGCTGGCCGTCATCCTGCTCGTCATCTCGCTGATCCCCATCACGTTTTACCTCTCCCGCGCATTCGGAAAGGACAAAGAGGCATGAGCATCGCCCATCCAACCGATGCCGCCGCGGCCGGCAGCCCGGCAGACGCCCGGCAGCGCAGCTCCGGCCCAGGCAGGACCGGCCCCCGCCCCGGCCGCCCGGCCAACAACAAGCAGGGCAAGAAGCACTACGGCACCCACGTCTTCCTCATCGTCATGGCGGCGATCTGGCTCGTACCCCTGGCCTGGGCCATTTTCACTGCCCTGCGGCCCAAAGCCGACACCGACAAATACGGCTACTTCAGCACCGGCGGCGCCTTCAACTTCGACAACTTCGCCCAGGCCTGGACACAGGGCGGCTTTTCCCAGCTGTTCTGGAACTCCGTGCTCATCACGGTCCCCTCGGTGTTCCTGATCCTCTTCTTCGCCTCCATGATGGCGTTCGCCGTGAGCCGGGTGAGCTGGAAGTTCAACATCACCCTGCTGATCATGTTCACCGCCGGAAACCTCCTGCCGCCGCAGGTGCTCGCGGCGCCGCTCTTTGAAATGTTCAAGCACTTCGAGCTTCCCTACGCCATCAGCGATTCCGGGAACCTGCTCAACACCTACATCAGCGTGATCGCCGTGGACACCGCCTTCCAGATCGGCTTCGTGACGTTCGTCCTCTCGAACTACATGAAGGCCCTGTCCCCCGAGCTGACCGAGGCGGCCCTGGTTGACGGTGCCGGCGTCTGGCGCCAGTACTGGGACATCATCCTGCCGCTGTGCCGCCCGGCCCTGGCCGCCATGGGCACGCTCGAGGTGATCTTCATTTACAACGACTTCTTCTGGCCCCTGCTCTTCATCCAAAGCGGAGACCGGCTCCCGGTCACCACCGCGATCAACAACCTCCAGGGCCAGTTCCTCTCCAACTACAACCTGATCGCCGCCGGCGCCATGATCACGGCCGTTCCGGCCCTGATCATCTACCTGCTCCTGCAGCGCCACTTCGTGGCGGGCCTGACCCTCGGCTCCAGCAAAGGATAAACGTGGACAACAGCTCCAACCACAACAACGCCATGGACTACATCACCGCCCGCCTCGGCTCCGAAGGCTCCCCGATGCTGGCATTCGGCGGAGACTACAACCCGGAACAGTGGCCCGAGGAGATCTGGGACGAGGACGTCCGGCTGATGCGCGAGGCCGGCGTCAACCTGGTCAGCGTGGGCATCTTCAGCTGGTCCCTGCTTGAGCCGTCCGAGGGCGTCTACGAATTCGGCTGGCTGGACCGGGTCCTGGACCTGCTGCACGCCAACGGCATCCGGGTGGACCTGGCGAACGCCACGGCGTCGCCGCCGCCCTGGTTCAGCCACAAGTACCCCGAGTCCCTGCCCGTGACCGCCGACGGCGTGCGGCACAGCTACGGTTCCCGGCAGGCCTTCGCGGCGTCGAGTGCCGAATACCGCCGGGCCGCCGCGGCCCTGACCGAGCAGATCGCCACCCGGTACAAGGACCACCCCGCCGTCGTGATGTGGCATGTCCACAACGAGTACGGCTGCCACAACCAGCCTGATTTCTCGGACGGTGCCGCCGCGGGTTTCCGGCGCTGGCTCGAACGCCGGTACGGCAGCCTGGAGGCCCTCAATGCCGCGTGGGGCACCGCCTTCTGGTCCCAGCGCTACTCGGCCTGGGAGCAGATCCTGCCGCCGCGCACCTCCGGTACCTGGGTGAACCCGACCCAGCAGCTGGACTTCGCCCGCTACTCTTCCGATGAGCTGCTCGAATGCTACAAGGCCGAGGCCGCGATCATCCGCACGCACTCGGGACATCCCGTGACCACCAACTTCATGGGGTTCAACATGGGCCTGCACCAGCCCGTGGACTACTGGCGCTGGTCCGAGGAGATGGATGTGGTCTCCAACGACCACTACCTGATTGCCGAGGATCCGCGGAACTTCCAGGAACTGGCGGCAACCGCAGACCTCACCCGCGGCTGGGCCAAGGGCAAGCCGTGGCTGCTCATGGAGCATTCGACCTCTGCCGTGAACTGGCAGCCGCGCAACATCGCCAAAGCGCCCGGCGAGATGCTGCGCAACTCCCTGCAGCATGTTGCCCGCGGCGCCGACGGCGCGCTCTTCTTCCAGTGGCGGGCCTCGCGGGCCGGCGCCGAAAAGTTCCATTCCGGGCTGCTGCCGCACGCCGGCACGGACACGAAGGTTTGGCGCGAAGTGGTCCAGCTGGGCCAGGCGCTGCGGAGCCTGGCCGAAGTCAGCGGCTCGGTGGTTACGGGCCCGTCCGGCCGGGTGGACGTCGCGATCCTCCACGACACTGACGCCCGCTGGGCCTCGGAACTGGACTCGCACCCGAGCGTGGACGCCTCCAACATCGCCGAAACCCGGCGCTGGCACGATGCCTTCTACCGCGCCGGCATCCCCACCGACTTCCGCCAGGGCACCGATGACCTATCCGGCTACCGGCTCGTCGTCGCGCCGATGCAGTACCTCGTGAGCGATGCCGGGGCCGCGAATCTGGACGCGTACGTGCGCTCCGGCGGCCACCTCGTGGTGACCTATTTCTCCGGTATCGTGGACGAAAATGACCACATCAGGCTTGGCAGCTACCCCGGCGCGTTCAGCGGACTGCTGGGCGTGAAGATGGAAGAGTTTTTCCCGCTGCGCGGCGGCGAAAGCATCCGGCTCAGCAGCTTCGGGGCGGGTACCTGCTGGAACGAATTGGGGCATGCCACCACCGCCGAGGTCCTCGCGGCCGTGGAAGAGGGACCGGCCGCCGGTTCTCCCGCCGTGACCCGTAACCGTGCCGGAAGCGGCCGCTCCTACTATGTCGCCACGTCACTCGCGCCGGAGGGCCTGGGCGAACTGCTCGCCGTCGTCTGCGCCGATGCCAGGGTGCAGCCGCTCGTCCCGGACCTGCCGGCCGACGTCGAAGTGGTCCGGCGCAGCAAGGACGGGACGGACTGGACGTTCTGCATCAACCACGGCGCCCACGACGTCCGGCTGCCGCTGGAAGGCGTGGACCTGCTCACCGGCGCCGAACTCGACGGCGGGCTCGGCCTCGCGGCCGGCGGTGCCGCCGTCGTCCGTTCGGCTGCCGCCCGATTGGTCGGCACCTCCGCCAGCCACTCAAACCAGTCAAGCCACTCAAACCTGTAAGGACTCCACATGCTAGCCGCAGCCCGCCATTCCGCCATCCTCGCGGAGGTCCAGCGTGAGCGGATCGTCCGTGTCGCGGACCTCGCCAAGATGCTCGGCGTCTCGCTGATGACCGTGCGGCGGGACATCGAGGCCCTGGACGCGGCGGGCGCCGTGGAGAAGATCCACGGCGGGGCCAAGTTGCCCGGCGGCGCCGGCACCCACGAGCCAGGCTTCGAGCTGAAGGTGACCCAGCTCAAGGACGAGAAGATGGCAATTGCGCAGGAGGCGGCCGCGCAGGTGCGCGAGGGCATGGCTGTGGGGCTCAGCGCCGGCACCACCACGTGGGCGCTGGCCCAGCTGCTGTCCGCCGGCCCGCGCATCACGGTGGTCACCAACTCGGTGCGGATCGCGGACGTCTTCCACCAGAGCGCCTCCCCGTCCACCGTGATCCTGACCGGCGGCGAGCGCACACCCTCGGACGCCCTCGTCGGGCCGCTGGCCACTTCCTCGCTCAAACAGCTGCACCTTGACGTATTGTTCCTCGGCGTCCACGGTGTCGACGCCGATGCCGGCTTCACCACCCCCAACGTGCTCGAGGCCGAAACCGACCGGGCGTTCGTCACCGCGGCCCGGCGGGTGGTGGTGCTGGCGGACCACACCAAGTGGGGCACCCTCGGCATCAGCACGATCGCCGGCCTGGAGGACGCTGACGAACTCATCAGCGATGACCTTCTGGGCAGCGAGGCCCGGCGCATCCTCGGCGAGCGCGTCGGCCGCCTCCGCCTGGCCCATACCGGCGACGCCCGAAGCATCAGCGCAGCCAGCCCCGCAGCAGCCACAGGCTGACCGCCCGGCCCCCGCCCACCCAAACCACTACGCCTGGAGCTGCCGTGAACAACCCGGACCTCACCCTTGCCGCCGAGATCCGCTCCCCCGTGGGCGTCCCGCCGGTGGAGCCGTTGTACCTGCGCCGCTCCGGAACGTCCCTGCTGATCGACTTCAGCACGGGCGAGGCCGCCATGCTGCACTTCGGCGCCGACCTCGGCCCGGCCCTGCCAGATCTTTCGCTGTTGGGCCAGGCCGTGCCGCACTCGGCCCTCGACGTCCCGGTGGCGCTGGGACTGATCCCGCAGGCGTCCTCCGGCTGGCGCGGGCGCCCCGGCCTCCGCGGCCACCGGAACGGCCAGGCGTTCTCGGCCCGTCTGCGTGTTGTCAGTGTTGAACGTTCCAGTGCTGAGCTGTCCAGCGGCGAGCGGTCCCGCGGGGCGGACTGCTCGGCCGTCATCACCCAGGCCGACCCCGAGGCCGGTGTCAGCGTCCGCACGGAGATCAGGATCAACGACGGCGGCCTGCTCCAGCTCCGGCACCGGCTCGACAACGACGGCGCCGGCCCGTACAGCCTCGACGAACTCGCCGCCGTGCTGCCCGTGGGCCGCGCCGCCACAGAAATCCTGGACCTGACCGGCCGCTGGTGCCGGGAGTCCCACCCCCAGCGCCTGCCGCTGCGCCAAGGCACATGGGTCCGCTCGGGCCGGCACGGCCGGACCGGCCACGACGCCTCGCTCCTGCTCGCGGCCGGAACCCCCGGATTCGGGAACCGCCACGGGCAGGTCTGGGCCGTGCATCTGGGCTGGAGCGGCAACCACGAGAGCTTCGTTGACGCCGCCGCGGACGGCCGGACCGTCCTGGGCGCCTCGGAACTGCTCGGCGCCGGCGAGATCAGCGTGGAAGCGAACGCCAGCTACGAGACCCCGTGGCTGTACGCTGCCTACTCCGCCGCGGGCCTGGACGGCATCAGCGATGCCTTCTACAGCTGGTTCCGCGGGCGCCCGCACCACCCCGGCGTGCGGTCCGGCAAAGCCCGTCCCGTGGTGCTCAACGTCTGGGAAGCCGTCTACTTCGACCACAGCCTCGAGCCGCTGCTCGAACTCGCCGAAGCGGCCGCCGGGCTCGGCGTGGAACGCTTCGTCCTCGACGACGGCTGGTTCCGCGGCCGCCGCGATGATCACGCGGGCCTTGGCGACTGGTACGTCGACGAGGGCCTGTGGCCCGAGGGCCTGACGCCGCTGATCGACGCCGTTACCGGCCACGGCATGGAATTCGGGCTCTGGGTCGAACCCGAAATGGTCAACGAAGACTCGGACCTGGCCCGCGCCCACCCGGACTGGATCGCCGGCCCGGCCGGCCGGCTGACTGGCCGGCTGCCCATGCAATGGCGGCACCAGCAGGTCCTTGACCTGGTCAATCCGGCGGCCTGGCAATACATCTTCGACAGGCTCGATGCCCTGTTGAGCGAATACCGGATCAGTTACCTCAAATGGGACCAGAACCGGGACCTGGCCGAGATGGGCCACGCCGGCCGGCCGTCCGTGTACGCCCAGACTCAGGCCGTCTACCGGCTCCTGGACGAGCTCCGCAAGGCCCACCCCGGCGTCGAGATTGAAAGCTGCTCCTCCGGCGGGGCCCGCGTGGATCTCGGCATCCTGGAGCGCACCGACCGGATCTGGGCCTCGGACTGCAACGATGCCCTGGAACGGCAGACCATCCAGCGCTGGACCGGCGTGGTGGTGCCGCCGGAGCTCGTCGGATCGCACATTGGCCCCACCACGAGCCACACCACGGCGCGAACGCACGATCTCTCGTTCCGGGCGATCACCGCGATGTTCGGCCACTTCGGCCTCGAATGGGATGTCCGGCGCCTCGACGATGCCGAACGGACCGAGCTTGCCCGAGCCATCGCACTGTTCAAGCAGTACCGGCCGCTCCTGCACAGCGGGCGCATGGTGCGGGCCGACGAGCCCGATCCCGCCCTCCGGCTGCACGGGGTCGTGTCCCACGACGGCGGCGAGGCCCTCTACGCCCTGGTCTCGGTGGCGACGTCGTTCGCCGAAGTCCCGGGGAAGGTCTGCCTGCCCGGGCTGCTCCCGGACACCGCGTACCGGGTGGAAGCGGTCTACCCGGCGGCCGGGGACCGGCGGGCGTTCCTGCAGGCGGCGCCACCGGCGTGGCTTGCGGGCGGCGTCGAGGCCTCGGGACGCTTCCTGGCCGAATCCGGGCTCCCAATGCCGGTCCTGAACCCGGAACACGGGCTGCTCCTGGCAGTCCGCCGCGCCACCGCCGCCGCTCCGGCCGCCTATCCAGCCGCAACCAGCGCACACCCCGTGAGGAACCCCTAGCATGGGCCAGATTACGAAACGCTCCCACAAGCTCTCCGACGGCCGGGACATCATCTACTTCGATGATGCCGATACCGCCCTGCCCCCGCACCGGGGCGAGGATCTCCGCGCGCCGGCGGTCCGGCCGCCCACGGCCACCATGCGCCAGGACGCCCTGACCGGGGAGTGGATCTCGATCGCGGCCGCCCGGCAGAACCGGGTGGTCCTGCCGCCCTCGCACCTGGACCCGCTGGCCCCGGCGTCGCCGGAGAATCCGTCGGAGATTCCGAGCCTCTACGACGTCGCCGTCTTCGAAAACAAGTCCCCCTCCTTCGGGCCGGACCTGGCGGGGGCCGCCGCGCCGGAAGGCCTGGATGACCTCGCCCGGGTGGGGCTGGGGCGCAGCCGGCAGTCCGTGGGCCGGTGCGAAGTGGTGTGCTTCTCCCCGGAACACACCGGCTCCCTGGCGGGCCTGCCCCTGTCCCGGATGCGCACGGTCGTGGAAGCCTGGGCGGACCGGACGGCCGCGCTGTCCGCGCTGCCCGGCGTCGAACAGGTCTTTCCGTTCGAGAACCGCGGCGAAGCGATCGGCGTGACGCTGCACCACCCGCACGGACAGATCTACGCCTACCCGTACATCACGCCGCGCACGGCCCAGCTGGTCCGCACGATCGAAAGTTACGGCGGCGCGCTGTTCGAGGACATCCTGAGCTTCGAGCAGAAATCCGAGCGGGTGCTGCTCCAGGGCGAGCACTGGACGGCGTTTGTCCCGTTTGCCGCGCGCTGGCCGCTGGAAGTGCATATCCTCCCGCACCGGCACGTCCCGGACCTCGCCGCCACGACCGACGAGGAACGCGATGAGTTCTCCCTGCTGTACCGCCAGCTCCTGCGTGGCGTCGATGCCCTCTACGACAGCCCCACGCCGTACATTTCGGCGTGGCACCAGGCTCCCGTCCACGCCCACCGGGACGACATCCGGCTCATGCTGCAGCTGACCTCGCCCCGCCGGGAGGAGGACAAGCTCAAGTACCTGGCAGGGTCGGAAGCCGCGATGGGGGCATTCATCGCGGACATCCCGCCGGAGACGGCCGCCGCCCGGCTCCGGGACGCCATGGAGGCAGCATCGCCGCCACCGCGTACACCAGGGCTCGAGCCATTCCGTACAGAACTCCCAGCAACAGAACAGGAAGCAGCCCAGCCATGAACGAGGTCCTTGAACGGGAAAGTGGGTACTTTTCCAGCGAGTTTGGGGGCGCGCCGGACGGCTTGTGGTCGGCGCCCGGGCGGGTCAACCTGATCGGTGAGCACACGGATTACAACGAGGGCTTCGCGTTTCCGATCGCGATCGACAAGCGCACCACGGTGGCGGCCCGCGTCCGCGCAGACCGTCTGCTCCGGGTCACCAGCAGCTCTTTCCCCGGTGTCATAGAGGTAAGCCTCGACCGCCTGGACCCGGATAGCCTCACCGGCTGGGCCGCGTACCCCCTCGGCGTGGCCTGGGCGATGTCCCGGGCGGCAGCAGCCGGCGACGGTTCCGGCGTCGCGTCCGGTTCAGCAGCCGGTTCCGGCGTCGCGTCCGGTTCAGCAGCCGGTTCCGGCGTCCCGTCCCGGATGTCCGGCCTGGACCTGGCGCTGACCTCGGATGTCCCGGCCGGCGCCGGGCTGTCCTCCTCCGCCGCAATCGAATGCGCGGTGGCCCTGGCCCTGAACGATCTCTGGGACTTGGGGCTGGGCAGGCCTGAACTGGCACGGATCGGCCAGCTGGCCGAGAACCGGGTGGTCGGCGCGCCCACCGGCATCATGGACCAGTCGGCCTCGCTCCTTGGCGAGCCCGATCATGGCATCCTGCTCGATTGCCAGAACCTGTCGACCGAGCCGGTTGCCCTCGGCTTCGCCGGTGCCGGGGTGGGACTGCTCGTGATCGACACCCGCACCAGCCATTCCCATGCCGACGGCGGCTACGCCAGCCGCCGCCGTTCCTGCGAGGACGGCGCCCGCCGCCTGGGCGTCGGCAGCCTGCGGGCGCTGGGCCCGGACGATCTTCCCCGCGCCGCGGCACAGCTCGACGGACAGACCTACCGCCGAGTCCGCCACATCATCACGGAAAACCAGCGGGTGCTCGACACCGTGACGGCACTGCGGACCTCCGGCCCCACCGCGATCGGGCCGTTCCTCAACGAATCGCACGAGTCCATGCGCGACGACTTCGAGATCTCCACCCCTGAGCTCGACCTCGCCGTGGCCAGCGCGCAGGGATTGGGCGCCATCGGCGCGCGCATGACCGGCGGCGGTTTCGGTGGCGCAGCCATTGCTCTGGTCCGCAACGACGGCGCCGCGACGGTGGCCGCGGGAGTTACCCGCGACTTCTCCCGGGCCGGATACGCGGCCCCGCACATCTTCCCCGTCACCGCGTCCGAGGGCGCCCGCCGGGAACTGTAGCCCGGAAGGCCCCAGGTCGTTATGCCCGCACGAGGCGGGCGGCGTCGGCCAGAAGTTCCACGGAACGGAGCCGGGGTTCGGTCCCGGTGCTCTGGTGCGCCACGATCAGTTCGTCGGCGTCGGCGTGCGCCGTGAACTCCTCGAGGTACGCCAGGACGGCCTCGGGGGTGCCCACCGCGGAGTACTTCATCATCTGCGCCATGTGCTGGCCCTGGGGCGAGTCCAGGATCATGTCCGCCTCGTCGTCGCTGAACACGCGGCCATTGCCGAAGAACAGGGAGACCCTGGCCCGCTTGGTGGCCTGGAACATCGCCTGCGCCTCAGCGGCGGAATCGGCGGCAATGACATTGACTCCGGCGATCACGTGCGGGGCCTCGAGCTGCGCGGAGGGCCGGAATTCGCGGCGGTAGACCGCCACCGCATCCTGCAGCGCGTTGGGCGCGAAGTGCGAGGCGAACGCATAGGGCAGGCCCAGCTGGGCGGCCAGCCTGGCGCCGAACAGGGAGGAACCCAGGATGTACAGCGGCACGTTGGTGCCCTTGCCCGGGGTGGCCTCGACGCCCTGGATGCGGGTGGGGCCGCTCAGGTAGCCCTGGAGCTCCAGGACGTCCTGCGGGAAGCTGTCTGCCGACATCGGATCGCGGCGCAGGGCGCGCATGGTGTTCTGGTCGCTGCCCGGCGCCCGGCCCAGGCCGAGGTCGATCCTGCCCGGGTGCAGGGTCTCAAGCGTGCCGAACTGTTCGGCGATGGTCAGCGGCGAGTGGTTGGGCAGCATCACGCCGCCGGCGCCGAGCCGGATGCTGGAGGTGTGGGCCGCGACGTGGGCGATCAGCACACTCGTGGCGGACGAGGCGATCGCGGACATGTTGTGGTGCTCGGCGTACCAGATCCGCCGGTAACCCCGGTCCTCGGCGAGCTGCGCCATGGCCACGCTGCCGGCGAAGCTTTCCGCCGCCGTCTGGCCCGGGCCGATGGTAGCGAGATCAAGAATGGAAAGCGGAACAGTCACGGAAAAGCCGGCCTTTCGTAGCGGAGCAGTGTGCGGGCCGGAGTTTGGACTGCGGTCCTGGGCGGCACCGGGTTTCCGGCGCGGGCACACTGGGGTCAACGACGGCGGCCCCCGGGATATTTCTGCAGGCGGCTCAGGGGCACGAGTAGTTGTAGTCAAGGCCCCCGGAGATGTACTGCGTCATCGAGACGCGGCTGTTCGGGGTGAGCCCGGGGCGGGCGCAGTTCGCCTTGGCCCCGGCCGCCGATCCCGCTCCAGCGAGCCAGCTCGGCAGACCTGCCAGCGGGCTGGCGAACTTCACGGTTCCGGCGATCTCCCCCCACTGGTAGGCGGTGGAGTAGAGGCCCACGCGGGCGCCGATCTTCTTGAAGTAGGCGGCCATGCCTTCCAGGACGGCGACGTTGGCGGCTTTGTCAGCCTGCCAGGTGTTTTCCGTTTCCACATCCAGCCACCAGAGGTAGGACTGCGGGTTGCCGACCCCGCGGCGCTTGGCGTCGTCGGACGCCTTGGCCCACCCATACATATAGGAGCAGGCTTTGAGCGACCCCAAGGCGCAGTTGCCGTAGGGGTTCGTGACCTTCACCCCGTTGTAGGTGTTCAACGTGGGCCACCAGGACCCCTGCCGGGCGGGGTTGGCCGTGTTGACGTACAGCGCCACCCTCGGCTGCGCCGTCGCTGCCGGGGACTTTGCGGTCTTGGCCCAGGCCAGCTGGCTTGCCAGGCACGGGTTCGTGTTGTTGGCCAGGCCATGGTTGACGCCGACGATCGCGAAGGCCGGCTGCTTTGGGAGGGTCTTCCCGCATTGCGGCCAGGACACATCGATTCCGGGTCCCGAGGTACTGGCCGTAGCGGCCGAAGCGGGGCTTCCGCCCAGCAGGACAAGGCCGAGGGTCACGGCAAAGGCCAGCACGATGCGCGGGAACGAGTTGGGCATGCCACAGTCTAAGGCAAAATCGCAGAAACGCTAATCGGTGGCGTAATTCCGCCACGGCGCAGGTTTTGCCGCCGGAATGCCCGGAACGCACGCCTGCGGGCGCCCCCGCATCGCCGGGCGGGGATGCCCCGTTAGGGAGCCTTGGAATAGTCAGCAAACTGAGGATGTTCACTTTCCTATGAGCCACGACAATTCACAGCACCCGGAAAAATCCGCCACGATCGCCCTCAAGGATCTGGGAACCGTCCACCGGCTGGGCTTTGGCGCCATGCGGATCGTCGGCGACGGCGTCTGGGGCGAGCCTGCAGACCGCGCCGCCGCGGTCGCCGTCGTGCGCCGCGCCGTGGAGCTCGGCGTCGACTTCATTGACACCGCAGACTCTTACGGCCCCAACATCAGCGAGGAAATCCTCGCCGAGGCGCTGCATCCCTACCGGGACGGCCTCAAGATCGCCACCAAGGTGGGGTTCACCCGCACCGGCCCCAACGTCTGGGTTCCGGTCGGCCGGCCCGAATACCTGCGCCAGCAGACGGAACTGAGCCTGCGCAAACTCAAGGTCGACTCCCTCGACCTCCTGCAGCTGCACCGGATCGACCCCACGGTGGACCGCGACGAGCAGTTCACCGTGCTTCGCGATCTGCAAAAGGAAGGCAAGGTCAAGGCACTCGGCCTCTCCCAGGTCAGCGTCGAGGACCTGGAGGAAGCCGGGAAGTACTTCACCGTCTCCACGGTGCAGAACCGCTACAACCTCACCGACCGCAGCTCCGAGGACGTCCTCGAGTACGCCGAGGAGAACGGCATCGGCTTCATTCCGTGGGCGCCGATCTCCGCTGGCGAGCTGGCCCGGCCGGGCGGACCGCTCGACGAGGCGGCGAAGCGGCTGGGCGCCACGACTTCCCAGGTGGCGCTGGCCTGGCTTCTGCGCCGGTCCCCCGTCATGATGCCGATCCCCGGCACCGGCTCCGTCAAGCACCTTGAAGAGAACCTGGCCGCCGCCGGCGTCGTCCTCGACGACGCCACCTATGCGGAACTCGAAGCGACCCGCTGAACCGCGCCGCTTCCCATATTTCACCTTATCCACCGTCCGCCGGCCCTGCCGGCAGAACAGGAGCAGCACCATGGCTAAAAATATTCTGATGGTTGTCTCGGCAGCCGATTCCCTGACGATGCGCGACGGCAGCGAACACCCCACCGGGTACTGGGCCGAGGAGCTCGTCGTCTCCCACCGGACCCTTCTCGACGCGGGCCACACCGTGCACATCGCCACTCCGGGCGGCAAGAAGCCGACGGTGGATGAGGTGAGCCTCGCGGCCGAGTCCGCCGGTGGGCAGGACCGTGCGGATAGCTTCCGCCGCTACATCGATTCCCTCGACGCCGAACTGTCCAACCCGCTGGTGCTGGCCGACGTCGACGCCTCCGCCTACGACGCCGTCGTGATGCCGGGCGGCCACGGGCCGATGGCCGACCTGTACCAGGATGCCGACCTTGGCAGCCTGCTGACGGCCGTCAACACGGCCGGCAAGATCATCGCGCCGTTCTGCCACGGCCCGGCCGGGCTGTTGAGCGCCACGGACGACGACTGCGCGTTCACCTTCGCCGGACGCCGCCTCACCGTCTTCACCAATGAGGAGGAGCTGGGTGGCGGCACGGGACCCAATACACCGTGGTTCGTGGAGGACGTCCTGAAGGAGAAGGGCGCGGTAGTGGAGAACGGCGCGGCCTGGACGTCTCATGTTGTGCGGGACGGAAACCTCATCACCGGGCAGAACCCGCAGTCCAGCGAGGACGTGGCCAAGGAGGTCCTCAAGGCCCTCGCCGAATAAGCCACTCCTAGCCGGGTCCGGGAACCCCGGACCCGGCTAAGCTAACCGCATGGCCATCAAATCCACTGCAGACAAAGTCGCCACGATCGTCCAGGGCTACACGTTGGACGGCCCGACGATCGAGCTCGGTGCGGCGATCGTCGACGGCGAACTCCATAAGGAAGCCTCCGTCCGGCTGCC
This sequence comes from Arthrobacter sp. 01L42, assembly GCF_056400005.1. NCBI lineage: Bacteria > Bacillati > Actinomycetota > Actinomycetes > Micrococcales > Micrococcaceae > Arthrobacter > Arthrobacter sp. 01L42. Next base: position 105,982 of record NZ_JBFTSL010000015.1, read on the forward strand.
GCTCGCGATGATGAACCGGCACGGCCTCGTGGCCGGGGCGACAGGGACGGGCAAGACCGTCACACTGCACATGATGGCCGAACAGCTTTCCACCGCCGGCGTGCCCGTGTTCCTGGCCGACATCAAGGGCGACCTCTCGGGCCTGGCCACCGCCGCCACGGGCACCGAAAAACTCCTGGCCCGCACGGAGAGCATCGGCCAGGCCTGGTCCGGCAAGACTTTTCCGGTGGAGTTCCTGGCCCTCGGCGGCGACGGCAAGGGCATACCGGTCCGCGCCACCATCACCTCCTTCGGCCCCATCCTGCTCTCCCGCATCATGGACCTGAACGAGACCCAGGAATCCAGCCTGCAGCTCGTCTTCCATTTCGCGGACAAGAAAGACCTGGAGCTGATCGACCTCAAGGACCTGCGGGCCGTGATCCAATTCCTGACCTCGGCCGAGGGCAAGGACGAACTTGAGGAACTCGGCGGCCTCTCCAAGGCAACCGCCGGCGTGATCCTGCGCGAACTGATCACGCTCGAGGCGCAGGGCATGGAGAAGTTCTTCGGCGAACCCGAGTTCGACACCGCCGAACTGCTGCGTACCGCGCCGGACGGCCGCGGTGTGGTGAGCTGCCTGGAGCTTCCGACGCTGCAGACCAAGCCCATGCTCTTCTCAACGTTCCTCATGTGGCTGCTGGCCGACCTCTTCGAGGACCTGCCCGAGGCCGGGGACCTCGACAAGCCCAAGCTCGTCTTCTTCCTCGATGAGGCCCACTTGCTGTTCAACGGCGCCTCGAAAGCCTTCCTGGATGCGATCACCACCACCGTCCGGCTCATCAGGTCCAAAGGTGTCGGAATTTTCTTCGTGACGCAGACCCCCAAGGACGTCCCCGCCGACGTCCTCGGCCAGCTGGCAAACCGCGTGCAGCACGCCCTCCGCGCCTATACCCCGGAGGACGCCAAGGCCCTCAGGGCCACCGTCTCGACCTTTCCGACCAGCGACTACGACCTCGAGGAGACCCTCACTACCGCCGGCATCGGCGAGGCCGTCATCACAGTCCTGAATGAGAAGGGCGCGCCGACCCCGGTGGCGCTGACCCGGCTCCGCGCCCCGGAGTCCGTGATGGGTCCCAGCACCGACGAGCTGATCTCCAGCACCGTCGCCGCTTCCGCCCTGCTGCCCAAGTACGGCACCGCCGTCGACAACATCTCGGCGTACGAGAAGATCGCCGCCGAAGGCGGTGACCGCACAGGCGCTGCCACCGGGCCGGCGGCCGGGACCGCACACCACGGCGGCGCCCGGGACGGCGGCAGCCAGGAATCCGCCCAGGGCGGCGGTTTGGACCCCCGCGCCATCGACGCCGAAGCCCGGCGGATCGAGGAGGAAATCCTTGGCCGCCCCAGCAGCCGCCCCGCGCCGGCGCCCAGGATGCCCGACGATGACAACGTGGCCGAGCGGCGTGCCCCCCGGCCGGCGCGGCCGCCGGCCGGCGGTGGCGGGGGCATTGGCGGCGAACTCGCGGGGGCCCTGGGCGGTGGCCTTCAGAGCATGGCCCGCTCGCTGGGGACCCAGCTTGGCCGGGAACTGCTCCGCGGCGTCTTCGGCACTTCCTCCAAACGCCGCCGCCGCTAGGGATCACCGCGGCGGCATCCAACCGAACGTTCCCTGCCCGCGGGCCGGGCGGCCTTCAGCCATGCTCCGCGTCACAGATGCGGACTGTGACACCGGGATTCCTGTGGGGTACAGGTAACGTAAGAATGGTGCAGATGAGTCAGGCGTTGGTCAAAATCGCAGCAGTGTGGCTGCTGGGACTGATGCTTGCCGTCGCCGGGGCCATCGTGTCGATTAACCTGGTGAACGACTCCATTGCCGGGCCCCAGCAGCCAGTCCGCGAATATTTGAGTGCCCTGCAAAAGGGCGATGGCGAAAAGGCGCTGGGCCTGTTGCGCGCCTCCGTGCCACAAAGCAACCCGGGGATGCTCGACGGCACGGCCCTGCAAACCGCGGCGGCACGCGTCTCCGACGTCAAGCTTGGCGCCGCGGAAGAGCGCGGTGCCAATCAGGTCATGGTGCCCATGGAGTACACCGTCGACGGCAACAAGTTGCGGACCGAGTTCCTGTTGGAGCGCTCCGGCACCGAGTGGCTGTTCTTCCACAAATGGTCTTTCGTCCCCTCTGAGCTGCCCGTCCTGGACGTCACCGTGGTCAACTCCAGCGAGGCCACCCTCAACGGCGTGCCGGTGAACATGCCCAACGGCCGCAACTCCTTCGCAGTCTTCTACCCGGGCGAGTACGAGGCGACCCTGAACGGCCAGTATTTCTCCGCCCCGGCCACCCGCGCCACCGTGTCGGCCGCGGACGCGCCTCCGGCCCCGCTGAACCTGCTGACCGAGGCCACGGGCGCCCTGAAGGAGGCCGTGAGCGGCAAGGTCAAGGAGTTCCTGGACTCCTGCGCGGACGAGGCCGACAAGCAGCAGAAGCTGCAGCCCAACTGCCCGTTCTACCACGCCACCAACAACCGCGTGATGGACGGGACCATCGACTGGAGCATCACGGACTACCCGAGCGTCAGCATCGAGCCGTTCGGCGGCCGCTGGGTGGTGGCGCCCCTCGACGGCAAGGCCCGGATCAAGGCCCGCCAACAGGATCTGTTCTCGGGCGCCGTGTCCGACATCGACTCCGTCCACGATTTCAGCTTCACGACCCGTCTGGACATCGACGGCGACACCGTCAAGCTCACGCCGCAGCTGGACTACTAGTACCCGCCGGGGCTCCGCGGCCGGAGGCCCGATGAAAGCCAAAAGGCTGCTGTCCGTGATTCAGGGTCACGGACGGCAGCCTTCTGCTCAGCCTTGGCGCAGCGGCTCAGTCCATTCCGCGCAGGTCCAGGACCAGCTCGGTGTCTCCGTCGGCCTGCAGGAGCACGGGGATTCCCCAGTCCTGCTGGTAGAGGTGGCAGGCCGCATGGTCCGGGATCTCGCCGTCGGCGTCTTCGGGCCCGTCACACGCGGCCGCGCGGGCGGTGATGTGCAAGACGCCCTCGGGGACGTCGGAGGAAAGCTCCAGTGTGCGCAGGAGCCCCACGGACGTCCCGCCTCCGGAGACCAGCAGTTCGGGGGGTGTGGACGAGATCTTCAACTGGGTGGGATCGCCCCAGCGGTCGTCCAGCTTCTGGCCGGTGGGCGCCGTGAAGCGGACCGCCAGTTCGAGCGGCCCAGGCGCCACAGGGCTCTTGGGCCGGTGGGTCTGCGCCGCACCCTCGTCCACCTGCTGGGCTTCCTTCGGGATGGGCACGTACACGAGCTGGTGCTTGTTGGCCTCGACCACCACCAGCAACGGCTCGGATCCGGCGACCTGGGTGTGGTCCACAATCACGTCCGAGGGCTCGGACAGTCCGCGGGCCAGCGTGGAGACCGTGCCCGTTGCGGGGTCGTAGCGGCGGACTGCGCCGTTGTACGTGTCCGCGATGGCCACCGAACCGTCAGGGAGCACCGTGACGCCGAGCGGGTGCTGCAGCCGCGCCTCCGCGGCGGGTCCGTCGCGGAAGCCGAAGTCGAACAGGCCCTTGCCCACCGCCGACTCGACGGTGATGCTGCCCGCGTCATCAATCACGAGTTTGCGCAGGGCGGAGGTCTCGGAGTCAGCCACCCAGATGTTGCCGTCCGCGTCTTCGGCGAGGCCGGAGGACTGGGCGAACCAGGCTTCAGCGGCCGGGCCGTCCAGGAGCCCTTCGAGGCCGTTGCCGGCGATGATCTTTACGGCCCCGGAGGTCGGGTCGAAGCTGAAGATCTGGTGCACTCCCGCCATCGCGACCACCACGGCGTTGAGCTTGGTGGACCAGACGACGTCCCACGGCGAGCTCAGGGACACCGCGAGCGGGTCCGCCTCGAGCCGGGTACCGTAGGCGGCGCCTTCCTCGTCCACGCGGGCCGGGCCGGTTTCCAGCAGCCGCTGCACGCCGTTGCCGGCCAGCGTCCGGACGGTGCCGTCCGCGAGGGACAGCCCGCGGAGCCGGTGATTCACGGAGTCGGCAATGACGACGTCGTAACCGGCGTCCGCGGCGACATGCTCGGGCAGCAGCACCAGGCCCTGCGGTTCGTTGAACCGGGCGGTGGCGGCGTTGCCGTCGGCGTGGCCCTTTTCGCCCGAGCCGTACGTGGCCAGCACGGTCTGAAAGTCGGTAGAGAGTTCCACGAGCCGGTGATGGCCGGTGTCGGTCACCAGCCACGAGCCGTCGCCGGCGCCTCCGACGCCGCGGCCGGCGGGCAGGAACAAGGCCTTGCCCGGGAAGCGCAGTGTTCCCGACGTCGGTTCCGGCGCCACATAGGGGCCGTCGCCCCGGTGCAGGGTGCCCCTGGCTTCGTGTTCGGCGATCAGCTCGGGGATCAGCACGGCGAGGCCGTCCGCGTGGCCCTCGCCGGAGAGGTGCGCCACGATGTAGCCCTCGGGATCGATGACCACCAGGGTCGGCCAGGCCCGGGCCGTATAGGCCTTCCAGGTGTCCAGTTCGGGGTCGTCAAGGACAGGGTGGCGGATCTCGTAGCGTTCGACGGCGGCCGCCAGCGCCACGGGATCGGCCTCGTGCTCGAACTTGGGCGAATGCACGCCGACCGTCACGAGGACATCCGAGTACTGCTGCTCGAGCGGGCGGAGTTCGTCCAGGACGTGCAGGCAGTTGATGCAGCAGAACGTCCAGAAGTCCAGCAGCACGATCTTGCCGCGCAGGGATTCAAGGTCCAGGGACTTGCCACCGGTGTTAAGCCAGTTGCGGCCCACCAGTTCGGAGGCCCGGACCCGGAGGTGGGTGCGTACGGTTTCGGTCATGAGCGTCCTTCCAGCTTTGAATTGCGTTCGGCAAGCCTGGCGTCGCGCTCGGCCAGCTTGGCAAACATATCGTTGTAAGCGGTGAGATCGGCGTCGTTATTCCTGTCCGCCGCCCGGTCGGTGCGTTTGGACTCGCGCGCGTCGGAGCGGGACCACATCACGGCGACTCCGATCGCTACCAGCAGGGTTGGCACTTCGCCGATCCCCCACGCCACGGCACCGCCCATCTGCTGGTCCAGCAGGGCCGCGGGGCCCCAGGTCCGCCCCAGGTTGCCGAAGTAGTCGGCGGCCAGCAGTCCGGTGCCGCCCATGATGGCGACGCCGAAGAACGCGTGGAAGCCCATGGTGGCCAACAGGAGCAGCAGCCGCATGGGGTACGGTGCGCGGCGCGGCAAAGGATCGGTGCCGATCATGGTGAGCACGAAGATGTAGCCGGTGAGGGCGAAGTGCAGGTTCATGAGTTCGTGGCCCACGTGGTCCCGCATCGCGTAGCCGAACGCGTCCGAGTAGTAGAAAAGCACGATCGAGCCGGCGAAGTTGGCGGCCGCGAACAGCGGGTGGGTCACCAGTTGCGAGAACTTGGAGTGGATGAAGATCATGAGCCACTCGCGCGGGCCGCGGGAGCTGTCGCGCCGGGGGGTCAGCGCCCGCAGTGCCAGCGTCACGGGGGCGCCGAGGACCAGGAAGATGGGGGCCACCATGGTCAGGGCCATGTGGTCCATCATGTGCGCCGAAAACAGCACCCTGCCATAGACCGACGGCGGCCCCGAGGTCACGTAGGTGAGGACCATGAGTCCGATCACCCAGTTGACCGTCCGGAACCAGGGCCACGAGTCGCCCCGCTTCAGCACCCTTCGTACGCCGAGGAGGTAGGACACCAGGCCAAATACGACGACGGCGATCCAGAGCCAGTCGAGCCGCCACTCAGTGAGCCATCGGTCCGGGGTCAGTTCCGGCGGCAGCTCGTAGCCCGAGAGGATGAAGGCCGGCGAAGCGTCGGGGGCGAAAGTGGTGGGCTGCGGCGGGGCGGAACGCCCCAGCGCGACGGCGATCCCGGACGTCGCTCCCATGATGATCAGCTCCACGATCACCAACTGCCACAGCACCCGGCGCGCGGACCTGCCCATGGCGCGGTTGCCCAGCTGCGGGATGACCCAGCGGCGGTGCATGAGCCCGATGCCGCCCAACACCAGGACCGCTGCCGTCTTGGCCAGGATCAGTTGCCCGTAGGCCGAGCCGAAGAGGTCTGCCCATGTGGTGAGGCGGATGCTGGCGTTGATCACGCCTGAGGCGAAGACCAGCGCGAAGGCAAAGCCGGCCAGGGATGAGAACCGGCGCAGGGTTGGCTCGGTGATGTCTGCAGTCCCCGAAGCTGCCCCCGAGGTGCGGCCGCCGGCGCCCGTGCCCTCCAGGACCCCGGAGAGGACCGCGAGCATGATGATGCCGCCCACCCAGGCCGATACGCCGACCAGGTGCAGGCCGAGCGAATTGATGGCGCCCTCGTGGTCGCTGGAGCTGGAGGAGTGCCCGATCAGGGCAGCGGGAACCAGACCGATCAGCGAAAGGACCAGTGTCAGTGCCAGGCCGCCGCGGGAGCGCACTCCGAACAGGGCGGTGGTAACGACGGCGGCGATGATTACGACAGCCAGCCACGCGCGTCCGGTTTCGATGTCCGTCATGAAGTAAACGAGGGAGCGGGTGAATTCCGGATCCCCGGAGATGCCCTGCCCCGCAATGTCCGCGTAGCCCAGGACCAGCACGGTGATCGCGGACAGCGTCCAGACGGCGCCGGCGGCCGCTGCCACGGCCAGCGCCCGGGTGAAGGCCGGATGTTCCGGGGCGTCCTGCTCCTTGGACCGGGAGCCGTTCCTGTTTCGCGGCAGGATGCCGACGGCGAAGATCAGGCCGCCGATCACGGTGGCGACAGCGACGTTGTGGATCGCTTTGCTCACCGGAAGCCCCCAGCGCACCAGCGCCCCGGGATCTGAGACCTCGCGGGCCGCTGCTGCGCCGGAGAAGATAAGTGCCGCTACCAGGCCAATAAACAACGCGCCAAGGCCTGCGATCAGCCAAGGCCGGGCAATCCCGGCGGGACCGGAGCCAGGGCCGCGTGCGTCCCCGGGGGGAACGGGCGCTGCGGTTGTGGGCGTGGGATTTACTGCGGAAGGCACACCTCCATTGTCCGCTACGCCGCCTAGCTCAGCGAATCGGCCCCGGCGGCTGGGCCTCTGGGGATCCGCCAGGCCGGCCCGGCCTTCAAAGGACTGCGGATTGGTCGGGAAGGCCGCCCGGCCGGGCTAAGACCGATTAGGGACTGGCCGGGGACTGGCCGGGGACGCAAAAGGAGCGGCAACCCGAGGGTTGCCGCTCCTTTCAAGCCTGCGAAGAAGACTACTTCTTCTTGGCGACTGCAGCCTTCAGCTTGGAGCCGGCGGTCAGCTTGACGCTGTGGCCAGCGGCAATCTGGATGGTCTCGCCGGTCTGCGGGTTGCGGCCGGTGCGAGCTGCACGGTCGGTGCGCTCTACGGCGAGCCAGCCCGGGATGGTGATCTTCTCGCCCGCGGCGACGGAGGTCTCGAAGACCTCGAACAGTGCGTCGAGCACGGAGTTGACTGCTGCCTGGCTGGTGCCGGCCTTGCCTGCTACCTCTGCAACAAGTTCACTACGGTTCTTAGCCATTTATGTCCTCCTGGACGGTCACGATTTTTGGAGCCTGCACACGGCATGCGTACAAACCACTGTTCGAAAACTTACCAGCTTGGCGCCTCAGAGGTGGCAAATTCCGCGTGTTTTCGGCCTTTTTTGGGGAAAATCACTGGAATCGGGCGCCGATCGCCGTCAAATTGCGCCGAGAGCGGAAGCCCCCTCGTCGGCGCCGTTTCACCGAGTTCCGCCGCGGTCCCCGCCGGCGTACTTTGTGCCGCCAGGTAGCCACCCCGGGCGCTGCCCGCTGCTGACCCGTCCCATGGTCTGTAAGTCTTTACCCGGCTGCTCTGTGAGTGGCTGGCAGTCTGGTGCTGTGGCCTGGCTTGGGCGTGGCTCACCCATGGTATTGCCTCCGAGGGGAATCTCCCACGTACTTATGAGGCCTAACTCTTGGCGTTCTAAGACGGCTTGGCACCATTCAAGGATTTGAACTGGCCGCCGAGCTCTTGCGCCAGGCCCTTTAGGTCCTTACCGCTCGGAGACTCCTGAAGTGCCTCGGACATGTCCACGACCATCCAGTTTTTACCCTCCACGATGGCTAAAGGCTGGGTGCTGTCCGCGTACAGCTGCTGCTCAGCATTTCGGGCCTCTTCGGTCTTGAACCACTCGACCTGGACACGTTTTGAACAGACGGCGTATTCGGCCGTGTAACCGGCCAGCTCCGGATTGATGATTGGGGCCGTTTTGGGCGCTTCCTCGCAGCCAATGACATCGGCAACGGCTCGGCGGGCTTCCTCGATAGAGCCGAATTCCGTATGCTGCGGGGACTGCGAGGACTGGGCATTGGAGGACTGCTGCGCCTCCATGCCACAGGCTGTTAGGACGCAGATCAGCCCCAGCATTGTGGTAGTAGCGGCGTACTTGAACTTGCCTGTGATCATCACCGGACACCCCCCCCAAGGTCAGTGGACTAATACTTGCACAACGCCAGGAACTTAATAAGTAGGGGCCAGTTCCAAGGAGCTGGTTTGTCCTTTCGCTGCGCTGGTGCGCTATCAGAACCCGGCTTGACGAATTTAGAAGCATCCTGGCGGGCAGTGAGGGGATGCCTTGGCGGGGGCGACGCCGGCACCGGCCTTGGATGCCCTGCCGGCTGCCCGGGGATGTGGGGCGCTCGTGGCGGGCCCCGGTGCCGCTGTTATGGCAGGCCGTGTACCGGCCCGGCCCGGGGGCAGCTGGCCGTGTACCGGACCGGCCTGGGGGCAGCCGGCCGTGGGCCCGGGCTCCGGGGGGCAGCCGGCCGTGGGCCCGGGCTCCGGGGCCGGGGGCCCGGCCCTGCCGGAGAGGGGGGTTAAATGCGGGAGGACCCCCACCTGGTGGTGGGGGTCCTCGACCGTTAATGGTGTTCCGGCGGTGACCTACTCTCCCACACCCTCC